>NZ_JBEPBI010000202.1:0-14536 GCF_040299045.1 Streptomyces sp. NPDC001027 | reverse complement strand
GGCAACGACAGCCGGTCGGCCACCTCACGGTACGTGTAGCCGTCGTAGTAGGCGAGGGTGACGGACTGCCGCTGCAGAGCCGTCAGGCGGTCGAGACCTGCCGTGAGCCCGTGTCACCGTCGTGAGGAGCCGGTGAAGCCCCGACGGTGGACCTGTGTGAATTCGGGTACTCGGGGGCGCAGCGCGTTCCGTCGCACCGCGGCGGGAGTGCGGAACGGGTGCGAGAAGGGTGCGAGAAGGGGGCGCTCAGATGCCGGAACCGGTGCGGCCACGGCGGCCGGTGACTGCCCGCTTCTGCGTCATTATGCTCATCTGAGTATAATATGCACCAAATGTGCGCTACTGGGCTTATGTGGCTCTCCGCGGGGAACTTGGTCTCCGCGGCCGGCCGCCGGCTACCACCCGGAGGATCAGCCCTCCGCCTGGGCGTCCGGGCATACCCCGAGGAGTGAACGTGAGTATGCGTATCGGAGTGGAGGAAGAGTTCCACGTCCTGGAGGTGGAGAGCGGGCTCCTGGCGCCACGCGCCGAAGCCGTCCTGGAGCACCTGCCCAAACGGACCTTCACCACCGAGCTGCATCAGTCGACGGTCGAGTCGAACAGCGGTGTGCACGCGTCGCTGGACGACCTGTACGCCGATCTCACCGAGACGAGACGGCGACTCGACAAGGCGGCCGCCTCGTCGGGGCTGGCCGTGATGGCCGCGGGCACCGCGCCCCTCGCGCCGGCCGTCTCCGCACACCCCACCGCCGACGCCCGCTATCTGCACATGGCCGAGGAGTACCGAAAGATCGCCGACGAACAGCTGATCTGCGGCGCCCAGGTCCACGTGGACGTGCCCGACCGCGACACGGCCGTGCGCGCCATGTGCGTGGTGTCGCCGTGGCTGCCCGTGCTCCTGGCGCTCTCCGCGAGCTCCCCGTTCTGGCAGGGCGCCGACACAGGGTACGCCAGCTGGCGCACCCTGGTGTGGCAGCGCTGGCCCACCGCGGGTCCCGCCGGATGCTTCTCCGGCGCGGCCGAGTACGACGCCGCGGTGGAGGACTTCGTCCGCGCGGGGGTCATCAGCGACCCTGGGATGATCTATTACGACGTACGCCCCTCCTCCCACCTGCGCACCCTCGAACTGCGCGTCTGCGACGCCTGCCCGCGCGCGGAGACCGTCGTGCTCATCGCAGGACTCTTCCGCGCCCTGGTGACCGAGGCCCGCGAGCGGCTGCGCACGCGCGGCGAGCCGGGCTGCACCGGACGGCACGAGTGGCTGCGCGGCGCCACCTGGCGCGCGGCCCGATCCGGCCTCGAAGGCGCCCTCGTGGACCCCGAGACGCACCGGGAGGCGCCGGCGCCGCAGGTCCTGCGCAAGCTGCTCGTCCGGCTCCGTCCCGCGCTGGAGGATCACGGCGACTGGGACACCGTCCGCTCGCTGGCGCGATCGGCGCTCGCCGAGGGCAGCGCGGCCCGCCGCATGCGCCGTACGGCACAGGACGAGGACCTGCTGGCCTGCGTCGACATGCTCATCGCCGAGACCCGCGGCGAACGCGCCCTCGGACTGCGCGACACGACCCGGCCCTCCGCCGTGGGCGGCTCGCGCTCCTCCGTCCTGCGGCGGGCGCTGCCGGAGGCCATCGGCCGCTGACGTGCGCGTGAACGCCATGGGCTCGGGCTACTCCGGTTCAGCGGCGCCGTCGGTCGCAGCCCACCGTCGTGCGGCGGCCAGGCAGGCGGCCCCGCGGGCGGACGCACGGGCGGCGCGCGTCCGGTCGTGCCGCAGGCGCACGGAGCCCGTGCGGGGAGCACGCGCACGGAGCATGCCCGACGGCCCCCGTTGTGACGATCCGTTCGGTGGAACCGTTCGGTGAGACGACCCGTTCAGAAAGGTTTTGTCATGTCCAGCAGCACGACTGAGGTCGTGATCGGCGAGGGCGGTCCGGTTCTCCGGCACCGGTCCGCGGACGCCGGCGTGCGGAAGGGAGGCGGTGCGCCATGTGCGGTCTGAGCGGAGAGATCCGCTTCGACGGACGGCGACCTGATCCGGCGGCCGTCGGGCGCATGACCGACCGGCTCGCCGCCCGCGGCCCCGACGGTCAGGGCCTGTGGACGCGGGGCGCGGTGGCGTTGGGACACCGGCGCCTCAAGATCATCGACCCGTCGGACCTCGGGGCCCAGCCGATGACGGACGCCCGGGGCGAGCTCACCGGCGTCTTCAACGGCTGCGTGTACAACTACCGGGAGCTGCGCGACGAACTGCGCGGCCTCGGTCACCGCTTCACGTCGACGTCCGACACCGAAGTGGTGCTCAAGGCCTACCGGCAGTGGGGGACCGCCTGCGTCGAGCACTTCCGCGGCATGTTCGCCTTCGCCCTCGTCGAACACCGCACGGGCCGCGTCGTGCTGGCCCGCGACCGGCTCGGGATCAAGCCCCTCTACCTGTCCCGGACGCCCGGCCGGCTGCGCTTCGCCTCGTCGCTGCCCGCCCTCCTCGCCGCCGGGGACGTGGACACCACGCTCGATCCGACGGCCGTCCACCAATACCTCAGCTGGCACGCCACGGTGGCGGCGCCCCGCACCGTCCTGAACGGCGTGCGCAAGCTTCCCCCGGCCACCGTGCGGGTCGTCGAGCCCGACGGCAGCCACCACGACCACCGCTACTGGCAGCCGTCCTACACGCGCCGCCCCGAGTACGCCGGCATGGGCGCGAACGAATGGCGTGACGCGGTGCTGGAGGCGCTGCGCACCGCCGTGCGACGCCGGATGGTGTCCGACGTCCAGGTCGGCGTGCTGCTCTCCGGCGGCCTCGACTCCAGCCTCATCGTCGCCCTGCTGGCCGACGAGGGACAGCGGGACCTGATGACGTTCAGCGTCGGCTTCGAGTCGGAGGGCGGCGAGGAGGGCGACGAGTTCCGTTACTCGGACCTGGTGTCCCGGGAGTTCGCCACCGACCACCGCCGCCTGATGGCGCCGTCCGACCGGGTGTCGACGGCCCTGGACGGCGCGATCGCGGCCATGAGCGAGCCCATGGTCAGCCACGACGTGGTCGCCTTCTACCTGCTGTCCGAGCTGGTGTCGAAGGAGGTGAAGGTCGTGCAGAGCGGGCAGGGCGCCGACGAGGTGTTCGCCGGCTACCACTGGTACCCGCAGCTGGCCGAGGTCGCCCGGGAGGACGAACCCCGGCAGTACGCCGACACGTACTTCGACCGCCCGCACGCCGACCTCGCCCGGATCCTCCAGCCGCACATGCTGACGCACGACGACGTCTCGGGCGACTTCGTGCGCGCGCACATGGCGGCGCCGGGGGCGGAGAGCGCCCTGGACGCGGCGCTCCGCCTCGACACGCACGTCATGCTCGTCGACGACCCCGTCAAACGGGTCGACAACATGACGATGGCCTGGGGCCTCGAGGCCCGGGTGCCGTTCCTCGACCACGAGCTCGTGGAACTCGCCGCCGCCTGCCCGCCCGAGCTCAAACTCGCCGACGGCGGAAAGGGCGTGCTGAAGGAGGCGGGCCGCAAGCTCCTGCCGCGCGAGGTCGTCGACCGTCCCAAGGGCTACTTCCCGGTCCCCGCGATCCGCCATATGGCCGGTCCCGTCCTGCAGCGCGTGCAGGAGGCGCTGAAGGCGCCCGAGGCGACGGAGCGCGGCCTGTTCCGGGAGTCGTACGTGGCCGAGCTGCTCGCGGCGCCCGACGAGTGCCGGACCAGGCGCGGAGCGAACGCCCTGTGGCAGGTAGCTTTGCTGGAGATATGGCTGCAGACGCACGGAATCACGTGACCGACGGCGACCGGGACGGGCGGGCCGCGCACGGCCCGGCGCGCGCCCTGCGACGGGTCGACGCCGGTCTCACCGCGTTCGGCGCGCCTGCCCCGCCGGCCCCCGCCCGGCACGCCGACCCCCGGCCCGCGGGGGACGGGGAAGCGCCGGGGGCGGTGTGCGAGGCGGCCCCGGCCCTGGTGCTGCTGCCCGACGCGGCCGGACCGCGCGAGGCCGTGAGCCGGCTGCGCTCCCACGGGTGCTGGTACCCCTCCGCGGGCGCGGACGGCGCCGAGGTGGCCTTCATCTGCGACCGCGGCGGGGTCCCCCAGCTCTGGGCCGGTCCCGTGAACAGCGCCGACGTGCGGCTGCTGGACTCCTCGCCGGATCCCGTCACCGAGGTGTCCTGGTCGCCGGACGGCCGCTGGATCGCGTACACCACCGCGCCGGGCGGCGGTGAGCACTCCCGGGTGCTGTGCGTGCGCCCCGACGGCACCGGCCGGCGCGTGCTGGCGGGCGCCGACCCGGGCAGCACCGCCTACCTGGGCTGCTGGTCGCACGACGGCTCCGCGCTCGCCGTCACCGTCACCGCGCCGCCCTCGCTTGTCCCCGGCGACGTCAGGGGCCGAGCTCCGACGGACCGCGGCCCGTCCGACCGTCCTCTCGACGGCGCCCTCCCGCCCGCCGGCTGGGCCGACCGCGGCGGACACGCCACACTCCTCGGCGCTTCCTCGTACGACGCCGGAACCTGGAACGGTCCGGCCACCGTCGCCGCCACTGCCGCCACTGCCGCCACTGCCGCCACTGCCGCCACTGCCGCCACTGCGACGGTGACCGGGGCGCCGGGCGGCACGCCGGCCGACGTGAGCGCGCCGGCGGCGGCGACCGTGCGCCCCGACGGCGGTCTCTCGGTCTACCTGATCGACCCCGACGGTCTGGCGTCGCCGGTCCTGCTGACCACGGAGACCCACGCGGCCACCCTGCGGGCGTGCGACCTCAGCCGGGACGGTTCGCTCGTGCTGCTGCGCCGGGGACCGCGTGGCCGGCGCGAGGCCGTGGTGCGGCGGACCGACGACGCGACGGCCACCTTCGCCCTGCCGGTCGCCGACGGAGACCCGTGGATCGGCAGGTTCTCGCCCGACGCCCGCACGCTGTGGCTGCGCAGCAACGCCGACCGGGAGTACGCGGCGCTCCTCGCCGTGGTCCTCGACGCGGACGGCCGACCCGACGCCGCGTCCGACGGCGCCCAAGAAGCGCCGCACCACGCCTCCGCCGTCCCGCCCGCCGTCACACCCGTCGCGACGTCCGTCGTCGCGGAACGGGACGGCTGCGACCTCGAGCTGCTGGCGATGGCCCACGACGGCCGCACCGCGGCCCTGGCCTGGAACACCCGGGGGGCGAGCGAACTCGAACTGGTCGAGACCTTCCCCGCCCTCTGGGGCCTTCCCGCACCGCAGGCTCCCGACGCCACCGGCCCGGCGCGGCCCATCCCCCTGCCCCACGAGGTCGTCACCCGTGTCACGGCGGCCGGCGCGGGACGTCTGCTGCTCGCGATGTCGGGCTCGCAGCGCCGCCCCGGCGTGTGGTGGGCCCACGAAGGCGTCTCCCTGCTCCGCACCCCCTGGTCCTCGAAGGACGAGGACGCCGTCCCGCCGTCCCGCCCGCCCGTGCGTCCCGTCCCGCTGCGGCTGACCGCGCGCGACGGGCTGCCGCTGAGCGGCTGGTACTACCGCGCGCCGGGCCGTCCCCCGAGCGTGCCCGCTCCATGCGTGATCCATCTGCACGGCGGCCCCGAGGAACAGGAACGCCCGGTCTTCCACCCGCTCTACCACGAGCTGACGGGACGCGGCCTGGACGTCTTCGCCCCGGACGTGCGCGGATCCTCGGGCCACGGCCGCTCGTTCGTCGACGCCGACCTCGGAGCGGGCCGCTTCGCCGCCCTGGACGACGTCGCCGACTGCGCGGCCCACATCGTCACGACGGGTCTCGCCGACCCGACACGGCTGGCCGTCATGGGCCGCTCCTACGGCGGCTACCTGACCTTCGCCTCGCTGGTGGGGCACCCCGAGTTGTTCCGCACCGGGGTGGCCGTCTGCGGCATGTCGGACTTCCTGACGTTCTTCGCCGCGACGGAGCCCTGGCTCGCGGAGTCCGCCGCGCACAAGTACGGTCACCCCGACCGTGACCGGGAACTGCTGCGGTCCCTGTCGCCGATGACCCGGATCGACGCGCTGCGCGTCCCGGTGCTGGCCGTCCACGGCGAACACGACACCAACGTGCCGCCGGAGGAGTCGCGCCAGTTCGTGCGGGCCGCCCGCGAACGGGGCCTGGCCGCCGAGATGCTGACGCTGCGCGACGAGGGCCACGACTTCCTGCGCGCGGACAACCGGCGACTGTTCCGCCGGGCCGCCGGCGACTGGATGGAGCGCCACCTCCTCCTGTGAACGCCGTCCGAGGTGTGTGAACGATTCCCGCATTCGGTGTGCGTAGAGCGACGGACGCGGGGTAGTCGATTGCGAGTCGGCGGGAAGCGGCGCGATGCCTGGGAGGTCGAGCGCCGCTTCCCGCCACCGTCAGCACCCTCGCTCGGGGCCGCGGACCGGGCGTGCGGCAGCCGAAGACGGTGATGGCAGGATGGTTGGCATGGACATCCGTCGCAGGAACAACGTCGTCGTCACCGGCAGGCCCGACGGGCCGGTGGTGGTGCTGGCCCATGGATTCGGCTGTGACCAGAACATGTGGCGGCTGACGGTTCCCGCTCTGGCGGAGCACTACCGGGTGGTGTTGTTCGACTACGTCGGCTCGGGCAGGTCGGACCTGTCGGCGTGGGACGAGAAGCGGTACTCGACCCTCGCGGGCTACGCACAGGACGTCGTCGACGTCTGCGAGGAACTGGATCTGCGCGACGCGGCCTTCGTCGGTCACTCGGTGAGCGCGATGGCAGGGGTGCTCGCCGTGCGGGCGGCGCCGGAGCGGATCGGGTCCCTGGTAATGGTGGCACCGTCGCCCTGCTACATCGACGCCGACGGCTACCGCGGCGGATTCAGCGCCGAGGACATCGACGAGCTGCTCGCGTCCCTGGAGTCGAACTACCTGGGCTGGTCGGCGGCCATGGCCCCGGTCATCATGGGCAACCCCGAACGGCCGGAGCTGGGCGAGGAGTTGGCGAACAGCTTCTGCGCCACCGACCCGGACATCGCCCGCGTCTTCGCGCGGACCACGTTCCTGTCGGACTCCCGCGACGACCTCAAGGGCGTGACGGTGCCTACCCTGGTCCTGGAGTGCGTCCAGGACGCCATCGCCCCGCGCGAGGTCGGCGCCTACGTGCACGACCGGATCCCCGGCTCCACCCTGGTGACGCTGCCGGCCACCGGGCACTGCCCGCAGCTGTCCGCCCCGCAGGCCACCAACGCCGCCGTCCTCGACTTCCTGCGCGGCCTGCGGTGATGTGCCCCGCCGGAGAAAGCCCGGAGCCCTACGGGGCGGACGCGCCGTCGACCGACGCCGCGTTCACCGCGCTGCTCGAGGACAGCGCCGAGGACCTGTACGAGTCGGCGCCGTGCGGATACCTGTCGACGCTGATGGACGGCACCATCGCCAAGATCAACGCCACGCTGCTGGGCTGGCTCGGCCTGGAACGCCGGGCCGTGGTGGGCCGGATGCGGTTCGCCGACCTGCTCACCGTCGGCGGCAGGCTCTACCACGAGACGCACTTCGCGCCGCTGCTGCAGATGAAGGGCGAGGTCAGCGGTATCGCGCTGGAGATGAGAAAGGCCGCCGGCGGACGCATCCCGGTGCTGGTCTCCTCCGTCGTCAAGCACGGCAGCGAGGGCGAACCGCTGCTGATCCGCACGACCGTCTTCGACGCCTCCCACCGGCGTTCCTACGAGGAGGAACTGCTGCGCCGCAAGCGCGAGGCGGAACAGGCGCACCGGCAGGCCGAGGCCGACCGGGCCCGGCTGAAGGAAGCCCTCGCCGCACTGCAGCAGTCGCTGCTGCCCGCGACCCTGCCGCACGTGCCGGGCGTGGAGACGGCCGTGTACTACCACACGGCTGCCCCGGACCGGCTCGGCGGCGACTTCTACGACCTCTTCGCCCTGGACGGCTCACGCTGGGCGTTCTTCCTCGGCGACGTGTGCGGCAAGGGCCCCAAGGCCGCCGCGGTCACCTCGCTGACCCGCTACACCCTGCGTGCGGCGGCCCTGCACGACCCCGACCCCGTCAGCGCGCTCACCACCTTGAACACGGTGCTGCACGAGCGTTACACCGGCGGCGACCCGCGCTACTGCACGGCGATCTTCGGCATCCTCACCCCTGACCCGGACACAGGTCACGTCACCGTCGCCCTGGCCTCCGGCGGCCATCCGCCGGCCCTCGTCGTCCGCGGCGACGGGGAGACGGACTTCCTGCCCACTCCCGGAGGGCTCCTGGTCGGCGTGCTGCCCCGGGCCGACTTCACGCCCGCCGCCACCACGCTCGGCCCCGGCGACACGCTCCTGCTGTACACCGACGGCCTGACCGAGGCGCGCACCGGACCCGACCGCGCCGACCTGTACGGAGATCACGCCCTGCGCGAGTTCGTCGCCGCGCACGCCGGCGCGTCGCCGCACGGGATCGTCCAGGCCCTGACCGGCCTGCTGGAAGGCCTCGGCGACGGAGTCGACGACGACACCGCGCTGCTCGCCATCGGCGTCCCCGGCCCCCGTCCGGCACCCCTTCCGGCAAGGGATCACTCGAGATGAAGACAGTGAAGATCGCCGCTCGCGACGCGGCCACCGGTCCTGTGATCGAGATCGTCGGCGACCTCGACTACGCCACCGCGCACGAGCTGGGCGACTTCGTCGCCCGGACCGCCCTGCTTCCCGGTCAGTGCGTGGTCCTCGACCTGGCGCGACTGGAGTTCTGCGACTCCAGCGGTATCACCGCCCTGATCGCGGCCCGCAACCACGCGGCCGCGGCCGGGGCCGACGTCGCGCTGGCCGCCGTCCCCGCCAACACACTGCGCGTCCTGAGGATCGTCGGACTCGACCAGGTCTTCGCCCTCCACCCCGACGCGCACTCGGCGACCGGCGACCGCCCGACCGCCCCGCCGCCCGGCTAGCACCGCCCGCGCGGCAGGCGCAGCCGGGCCCGGCGACGCGGGAATCGGGTGTGAGGAGGCCCGGAGAGGGGACTTGGAGTGCAGGCAGGGTCCAGCGGCGTTCCCATGGGGCTGACCCGGCCCAGGCTTCTTCGGTTCAGACTGCGTGCCGGGGGAGCCGCCCCCGAGGGGTCACGAGAGTCCGCCCTTGTCGCAGACCAGGCGCGCGACCTCGCGGAGCTTGACGTTGTTCTCCTGCGAGTAGCGGCGCAGCACGTCGAAGGCCTGCTCCTCGCTGAGGCGGTGGCTCCCCATGAGGATGCCCATGGCCTCGCCGATGGCGTGCCGGGTGGCGACGGCCTGCTCCATCTGGGCATGCGTGCGGGCGCTGGAGAAGGCGACCGCCGCGTGCGAGGCCAGCAGCCAGCCGGCCAGCTCACTGGCCTCGCCGAACGCGCCGGGCTTGCGCGAGTAGAGATTCAGCGCGCCGAGATCCTCTTCCTCGGTGAAGAGCAGAAAACCCATCATGCTGCCCAGGCCGAGCGCGTGGGCCTGCGGGGCGTAGGCGGGCCAGCGCTGATGCTCGGCGGTGAGGTCGGCGATGCGGTAGACCCGCTCTCCGGTCCCGCTGCGGGCGGCGTCGAAGCACGGACCCTCGCCGAGCCGCGCCTGCAGCCGGTCGCTGTCGACGACCAGACGATCGGTGGGGGCGAGCGACTCCACCTGCGAGTCGTGCAGCACGAGGATGCCGGCGGCGTCGCATCCGGCCACCAGCTCGGTGGCCGATGTGGTGATCCGCTCGAGCGTGGCTCCGACGGTGTCCTGCGCGAGGAGATCCCGCGCCATCGACGCCATCTGCTCCGCAAACCGGCCCCAGTCCACGTCGCCTCCACTCCTCAGCCTGCCTGAAACCACCGCATACCCAGCTTTGCACGCGAGCAGCACCACGCGAGCGGCACCACAGTGCGACGAGCCCGCCGGGCGCACCGGGAAAGCACAACACGCCGGGGCCGGCGGCGGGACGACGGATCCGTCACGTCAGTCGACGGTGTCGGGCCGGCACGCTGTGGCGAGGGCGACGAGGCAGACGCAGAGGCTGAGACCGAGGTGGGGGCGGGGCGGCGCCGTGGACGGCTCAGAGACGCTCGCGGCCGGGTGGGCGCCTGTCCCGGGTGCGCGGTGCGCTATTCGGGGGGCGGGGCGGGGGTCGTGGCGGCGCGGTCGGCGCGGCCGCCGGGGCCCAGGAGGCCTGTCGGGCGCAACGGCTCGGCTGCTTCGAGCCGGGGCAGGGTCCGCCGCGTCGCACGCAGCACGAGGGGAGGGATCGCCGCCCGGCCCACCTGGGCCAGCCGCAGCCACGAGGGGATGTAGACAGCGGTGCGCCGCTGTTCCACGGCACGGACCAGGCGGGCCGCGACGGCCTCCGCGGGGTGCACACGCCGGGCGGGAAACGGCATGTGGGTCCGCAACTCGCGCAGGGCGGCGTGCTGGTCGCCGGCACGGATCATGCCGGTGTCGATCCAGCTGAGGTAGGCGAGGCCCACGGCCACGTCATGGTGCGCGACCTCGGCCCGCAGGGAGTGGGCGAAGGCCTCCACCCCGGACTTCGACGCGCAGTACGCGCTCATCAGCGGGGCGGCGCCGAGGGACGCCAGCGAGGCGATCTGCAGGTGGTAGCCGGCGGTCCGCATCAGGTCGGGCAGGAAGGCCCGGGCCGTCTGCGCGCTGCCGACGAGGTTGACCTCCACCACGCGGCGCCACGTCACGGCGTCGGAGCGGGCGAAGGGCGCGGCTTCGGAGACGCCCGCGTTGGCCACGACCGCCGACGGCGGGCCCAGGCGGCCGCGGACGACTTCGGCGGCGTCGTGGAGGGCCTCGTCGTCGGTGACGTCGACCCGCAGGGCCAGCGTGGTCGCCGGCAGTGCGGCCGCCGTCGCCTGCAGCGCCGCCCCGTCGTGGTCGAGCAGGGCCAGTCGCGCCCCCCGCCCGGCGAGCGCGGCCGCGAGCGCCGCTCCCACGCCGCGTGCCGCACCGGTGATCACGACGGTGCGGTTCTTGAGGGGGCTGCCGTCCACGACGGGACTCCCTTCTGGTCCTGCTTCTGCTTCTGGTTCCGCTTCTGCGGCCCGGCCGGGCGGGGAGTGACCGGCCTCGTACCGGCGCCGGTACGAACGCGCCGGCCCGGCTCATCCCGGGCGGTCGTCGCCGTCTGTCGGGCGCGCGGTGTGGGCGGGGTGGCCGACGGTGCGTCGCGCCTCCTTCATCTCGGCCTCGTACAGGTGGTCGCGGCCCTGGGCCAGTTGGTTCACGGCCTCACGCGCGAGATGAGTGAACGGCCGGTGGTAGGTCGCGTCGTACGCCTCGACGATCTGGAAGGTCCAGTGCCCCGGGATGACGTTGCGGCCCAGGATCTCTGTGCGCACCTTGTCGGCCCACTCGGGGTGGCCCGCCTTGCGCAGCAGGTCGACGGCCTCGTCCAGCTGGAGATCCGCCGTGCCGGTCAGCTGATGGAAGCTGTAGAGGTGGCCTCGCGCGCGTTCGGTGGTCTCCAGGGCCTTGGACAGCGCCCCGAGCGCTTCCACGGTCGCGTCGCCGACGCCTTCGGGACGCCGGTGGGCGCGGTCGGGGCCGTCCGGCGCAAGGGCGTCCCCGGTGGGCTCGGCGCCGTCCTTCGGGATGTCCATGGCGATGTCCGTTCCTTGTGCGAAGGGGGAGGGGCGAGTCGGTTCAGGGCGCGTGCGGGGACTTCCGGCCGGTGCGGTCCCGGCGGGTGAGGACGCGCTGGGCGCGGGTGAGACCCGACAGGCGCTGCCGGTGCAGTGCGGCGCGGGCAGCGTTGGCTCCCGGGGCCCCGTGGACGCCTCCGCCCGGGTGCGCGGAGGCCGAGGCGAGATAGAGCCCCTTGACGGGCGTCTCGGGGCGGCCGGTTCCGGGCACGGGGCGGAAGACGAGCTGCTGGTGCATGGCTGCGGTGCCGCCGTTGATCGCGCCTTGGTGCAGGTTGCCGTCCAGCGCCTGGAGCGTGGGCGGGGCGAGGATGCGCCGGGCGCGGATGAGGGAGCGGAATCCGGGAGCGAACCGCTCGACCTGACGTTCGACCCGGTCGGCCATGATCTCCTGCTCCCGGGGGCTCCAGGCGCCCGTCAGCCCCTCGTCGCCCGCGTCCGACGTGATGACCTGCGGCAGATGCGTGTACGCCCACGCGGCCTCGGTTCCCCGCGGGGAGCGTGACGCGTCCGCCGTCGTCATCTGGCCGAAGAGGGCGAAAGGACGGTCGGGAGCCTGGCCCATGGCGAGCTGGGCCGCGAAGCGGGTGAGCTCGTCCACGCCGTCGGCGAGATGGACCGTGCCGGCCTGCGCGGCGGGCGCGGCCCGCCAGGGCACGGGACCGTCGCACGCCCAGTCCACCTTGAAGGTCGCGAAGTCCCACTCGAAGCGCCGGAGGTCGTCGAGCACCTGGGACGGCAGGTGCTCGGCCTCGACGAGCTCCCCGTACAGCGCCGACGCCGACACGTCCGCGAGGACGGCGCGCCGCGCGCCCACCGTCTCGCCCTCGACGGTGCGCACGCCGACGGCCCGCCCGCCCCGCACGATCACGCGGTGCACGCGCTGTCCGCAGCGCAGCACGCCCCCGCGCGACTGCAGCCGGCGTACGAGCGCACCGGTCAGCGCGCCCGCGCCGCCGACCGGCACGGGGAAGCCGAAGCTCTGCCCCAGCATGGACATCAGCCAGCCGAAGCCCCCGCTCCCGGCGGCCTCCGGAGCCAGGTCGGCGTGCAGCGCGTTCCCGGCCAGCAGCAGCCCGCCGCCCTCCCCCCGGAACTCCTCGCTCCCCATGCGGCGCACCGGCAGGACCAGCGTGCGGGCCATCCGCAGCCCGCCGGCCCCCCTGAGCCTCGCGGCGAGCCGGGCCGTGGCGCGCAGCGGCGGGAACGGCGTGAACAGGGCGTCCAGAATGTCCGGGCCGAGACGGTCCCACGTGTCGTGCAGACGCCGCCACGCGTCGCCGTCGCCGGGGTGGAAGGCGTCGAGGGAGTCGGCAGTGGCGTCGAGGTCCCGGGCGAGGACCGCGCACCTGCCGTCGGTGAGGGGATGGGCCAGCACACGGGGCGCGTGGCTCCAGCGCAGCCCGTGGTCGCCCAGTCGCAGCCGCCTCAGCACGGGTGACGCGGCGGCGAGCGGATAGAACGAGCTGAAGAGGTCGCTGACGAACTCCGGGTCCACTCCCCGGTCATGGCGCACCGCGCCACCGGGCTCGGGCTGCGCCTCCAGGACCTCCACGCTCCAGCCCTCGTCGGCGAGCAGGTTGGCCGCCACCAGCCCGTTGGGACCGGCGCCGATCACCACCGCGTCAGGCAGGGCCGCCGCCACATCAGGCATGGCCGCCAGCGCGTCACGCATGACCGCCGCCGACGCCCTGCGCCGCCTCCCTGCGCCCTGGAGAGTCGGCCGGCCGTTCGGACCTGCCCTGTTCCTCGCACACCCGGGCGAGCCGGGCCAGCATCGCGCGGTGCCGCAGCTGGATGAGTCCTTCGAAGCCCACGTTGTGGAGCCGCCCGCTCGCTCCCTGCAGCGGATGTTCGTCCACGATCACCAGACAGTGCTCACCCCAGGGGCGCAGCTCGACGGCGATCCGCGCCGATCCCAGCATGCCCGCGTGCGCCTCGAGCTCCAGCTCGGATCCCTCTGCGCAATGCCGGACGACCGTCTCGTTGGTGAGCCGGAGAGGGCCGATGCGCACTTCGTAACCGATGGCGGAACCGACCTGCGGCCACTGTCCCCGCACCGGCTCGGAGGACGCCGTTCCCACCACCCACTCCGCATAGCGACCGCCGTCCGCGAGGACGGCCCACACGGTCCGTGGGCTCACCTTGATCAGACGATGCCGTACCGCCACGCCACACCTCCAGAGCACCGGGACAGGTCCAGGTCACCCGCCGAGTGCCCAGCTCGGGACGCCCCAACCGCCGCCCCGTGTTCCGTCGCCGACCCCGCGGAACCCCCGTCCGTCGGGCGCCGTCGGAGTCAGAGCAGGCCGAGGTCGCCGAGCTCCTTGTGCAGGGCGGCGCGCGAGCTCTCGGCGGCGTCGCCGTGGCCGGCGTCCGCCGTGTCGCCGGTCGTCGTACGGCGGTCCGTCTTCGTCCCGCCGCCCCGGGGGCGGTCGCGGCCCCGCGTGCGGTCGCGGTCGCGGAACAGCCACGCCCCCAGCAGACCGCCGACCAGCCCTCCCAGGTGCGCGAGCCAGCTCACCCCGGGCGTCCCTGGGACGGCGACGGTGAGCATGTAGGCGAAGGAGGCCGCCATCACGAGGCCGACGAGCGTGTCCAGCAGGTGCCGGTCGAAGAGGCCGCGGACGACGACGTAACCGAAGTAGCCGAAGATCAGCCCGCTGGCGCCGACCGTCTCGACGTGTCCGTCCTCGAAGAACCAGACCGCGAGTCCGCTGGTCACCGCCACCAGCAGGCTGAGCCCGAGGAAACGCACCACACCCCGGTAGGCGGCGAGGAAGCCGAACACGAACAGCGGGCCGGAGTTGCTCTCGATGTGCGCCCAACTCCAGTGCAGGAAAGGCGCGGTGAGCAGGTGCGGCAGGCTGCCCGTCTCGCCGGGCACCAGGCCGTACTCGCGGGCCGTGGCGTAGCCGTCCGCGGAGTTGACGATCTGCGCCAGCCAGACCAGCGCCAGAAACCCGAACATCACGAAGAACGC
>NZ_JBEPBI010000201.1:0-14587 GCF_040299045.1 Streptomyces sp. NPDC001027 | reverse complement strand
CCGAAGACGTCGACGGCCGCGGCGAGTTCACGCAGCAGCCGCAGCGTCTCGTCGGTGACGAGATGCTTGGAGTAGTCGATGCGCAGATCGCCGACCTGCAGGGTGTGACCGGCGACGCGGTCGGGGTCGGCGGCGAACAGCTCCCGCAGCCGCACCTCGCCGAGTTCCTCGCGGTGTTCGGCCAGAGCGGTCCACTCGGGCGTCTGGTTCAGCCTGGTACGGCCGTCTGCGTTCATCTCGGACTTCAGCCCTTCCTCACCTGTCCGTGCTGCCTGCACGCCTTGCCCCGCCGCTCCCAACCTAGTTGATCAGGAGGCGGCACGAGCGGACGTGCCGTTGCCCGCGGGGCAACAGGAAGTACGCGCCGGAGGCGTCCGGGTGTCAGCGCGACGGCGGCCGGTGCGCGAGACAGGTCCGGCCGGGAGCCCTCAGGCGCCCGGCCGGTCTACATCACTAGATCTCGCCCCGCAGTTTGGCGAGCGCCTCGGCGAGGATCGCCTCGCCGTCCGCGTCGCTGCGCCGCTCCCGCACATAGGCGAGGTGCGTCTTGTAGGGCTCGGTGCGCGGCGGGTCCGGGGGGTTGTCCCGGTCCTGCCCGGCGGGAAAGCCGCAGCGCGGGCAGTCCCAGGTCTCGGGCACCTGCGCGTCGCTGGCGAAGCTGGGCACCGTCTCGTGTCCGTTGGAGCACCAGAAGGAGATGCGCAGGCGGGGCGCGGACTCGCCCCGCTCGGCCTCGCCCATCGGCCCCGCCCCGACCCGGCTACCTCGGATCGCGTTGCCACTTGCCACGGTCGTAACTCCCTGCGTGATGGTGCCGCGAAGCGAGTCGGCGTTTCGCTTCGCTGCGAGCGCCTCAGTCTACGTAAGGCCCAACGCGCGTCCAGTGATTGGAGTTACAGCTCCCACACCTGGACGCAAGCCCCATGATAGGCCGCGCTCTGCTGCGCGTACCGAACATGGGGCCTTACGTACCGGAATGTGCGTGCCTGTGAGAAGCTGATCAGTTGTTCGTCTTCATCAGGATGCCGAGGACGATGATGGAGGCGAACCACAGCGACCCGACGACGACGGTGATGCGGTCGAGGTTGCGCTCGGCGACCGAGGAACCGCCGACGGAGGACTGCATGCCGCCGCCGAACATGTCGGAGAGGCCGCCGCCCTTCCCCTTGTGCATCAGCACCAGCAGCATCAGCAGCAGGCTGAAGACGATCAGGGCGATCGAGAACCCCAAAACCACGGCTGGACCAACTTCCTCGGATTCGGATAAGGACCGGAACGGACAACGGGGACACAGCGCCGTTCTCCGTGCGACCGTGCCGCGTGGCGTGCCGCATGGCGCTATGCCCCCGCAAGGGTACGACGGATCGTCGCTACCGCATACTCACAGCTCGGATCACTGGTCGCGGAAGCGGACGATCTTGACGAACTCGTCCGCGTCCAGCGAGGCGCCGCCGACCAGCGCGCCGTCGATGTCGGCCTGCGCCATGATCTCGGCGACGTTGCCGGACTTGACGGAGCCGCCGTACTGGATGCGCACCTGGTCGGCCAGTTCCTGGCTGTACAGCTCGGCGATCTTGGCGCGGATGGCGGCGCAGACCTCCTGCGCGTCCTCGGCGCCGCAGACCTTGCCGGTGCCGATGGCCCACACGGGCTCGTAGGCGATCACGACGGACTCGGCCTGCTCGGCGGGGAGGTCCTTCAGACCGCCCTCGACCTGCGCCAGGGTGTGGGCGACGTGGTTGCCCGCCTCACGGACGTCCAGCTCCTCGCCGACGCACAGGATCGGGGTCAGGCCGTGCTTGTAGGCGGCCTTGACCTTGGCGTTCACCAGCTCGTCGGTCTCGTCGTGGTACTGCCGGCGCTCGGAGTGGCCGACCGCGACGAACGTGCACTTCAGCTTGGCGAGCATCGCACCGGAGATCTCGCCGGTGTAGGCGCCGGAGTCCTGCGCCGAGATGTCCTGGGCGCCGTACTTGATCTTGAGTTTGTCGCCGTCGACCAGCGTCTGCACGGAGCGCAGGTCGGTGAAGGGCGGCAGGACGGCGACCTCGACGGCCTCGTAGTCCTTGTCGGCCAGGGCGAAGGCGAGCTTCTGGACGTGCGCGATGGCCTCGAGGTGGTTGAGGTTCATCTTCCAGTTGCCCGCCATCAGCGGCGTACGAGTGGTCATGCGGGGTCAGCCTTCCAGTGCGGCGAGGCCGGGGAGCGTCTTGCCCTCGAGGTATTCGAGGGAGGCGCCGCCACCGGTCGAGATGTGACCGAACGCGTTCTCGTCGAAGCCGAGCGTGCGCACGGCCGCGGCGGAGTCTCCGCCGCCGACGACGGTGAAACCGTCCGAGTCGACGAGGGCCTGGGCGACCGCCTTGGTGCCCTCGGCGAAGTCGGGGTGTTCGAAGACGCCCATCGGACCGTTCCAGAACACGGTCGCGGCGTCGGCGAGCTTGCCCGCGTACAGCTCGCCGGTCTTCGGGCCGATGTCCAGGCCCAGCTGGCCCTCGGGCATCTTGTCCGCGTCGACGGCGGCGTGCTCGGCAGGCGCCTTGGTCTTCAGGTCCGGGAATCCGGGCGAGACCACGACGTCGACCGGGACGACCAGCTCGACGCCCTGCTTCTCGGCGCGTTCCAGGTACTCGGTGACGGCCGGGATCTGGTCCTCCTGCAGGAGGGAGGCGCCGACCTCGTGGCCCTGGGCCTTGAGGAAGGTGAAGGCCATGCCGCCGCCGATGAGGATGCGGTCGGCCTTGCCGAGCAGTTCGTCGATGACGGCGAGCTTGTCGGAGACCTTGGAGCCGCCGAGCGCCACGACGTACGGGCGGGCGACGTCCTCGGTGAGCTTCTTCAGGACGCCGACCTCGGTGGCGATCAGATAGCCGGCGTAGTGCGGCAGCTTGCCCGGGAGGTCGTACACGGACGCGTGCTTGCGGTGCACCGCGCCGAAGCCGTCGCCCACGTAGACGTCGGCGAGGGCGGCCAGCCGGTCGGCGAAGGCGGCGCGCTCGGCGTCGTCCTTCGAGGTCTCGCCGGCGTTGAAGCGCAGGTTCTCGACGACCGCGACCCGGCCGTCGGCGAGGCCGGCGACGGTGGCCGTGGCGGAGTCGCCGACGGTGTCGGTCGCGAAGGCCACGTCGGCGCCGAGGAGTTCGCCGAGGCGCGCGGCGGCGGGAGCGAGGGAGAAGGCGGGGTCCGGAGCGCCCTTGGGGCGGCCCAGGTGGGAGGCGACGACCACGCGGGCGCCTGCCTCGGCCAGCGCCTTGACGGTGGGCAGCACGGCGCGGATACGGCCGTCGTCGGTGATGGCGGTGCCGGCCAGCGGCACGTTCAGGTCGGCGCGGACGAAGACGCGCTTGCCTGCGACGCCTTCGGCGAGAAGTTCGTCGATCGTCTTCATTGAGTGGACTCCCGGGAGGACTGGTGGTGCTCGTGATCCTAAGAGGGCTGTTCTGCACGTGAGTCAGGGCCCGAGTGGCGCGTCCTTGCGCCGCCCGAGCCCTGCTCTCACATCAACGTGCCTGCTCTGTGGATCAGAGCTGGGCGCCGACGAAGACCGTCAGGTCCACGAGGCGGTTGGAGTAGCCCCACTCGTTGTCGTACCAGCCGAGGATCTTCACCGAGTTGCCCTCCTGGACCATGGTCAGGGAGGAGTCGAAGGTGCAGGAGGCCGGGTCGCTGACGATGTCCGAGGAGACGATCTCGTCCTCGGTGTAGGCCAGGTAGCCCTTGAGGTCGCCGTCCTCGGAGGCCTTCTTGAAGGCGGCGTTGACCTCGTCCTTGGTGACCTCGCGCTGGAGGGTCACGACCAGGTCGGTGGCCGAGCCGGTCGGGACCGGGACGCGCATCGCGATGCCGTCGAGCTTGCCCTTGAGCTGCGGCAGGACCAGGGCGGTGGCCTTCGCGGCGCCCGTCGTGGTCGGGATGATGTTCTCGGCGGCGGCGCGGGCGCGACGCAGGTCCGAGTGCGGGAAGTCCAGGATGCGCTGGTCGTTGGTGTAGGCGTGGACCGTCGTCATCAGACCCTTGACGATGCCGAAGTTCTCGTCGAGGACCTTGGCCATCGGCGCCACACAGTTGGTGGTGCAGGAGGCGTTGGAGATGACGTGGTGGTTCGCCGGGTCGTACTTGTCCTGGTTGACGCCCATCACGATCGTGATGTCCTCGTCCTTGGCCGGAGCCGAGATGAGGACCTTCTTGGCGCCGCCCGCGATGTGCTTCTCGGCGTCGGCCTTCTTGGTGAAGATGCCGGTCGACTCGATCACGATGTCGACGCCGAGGTCGCCCCACGGGATGTCGGCGGGGTTGCGCTCGGACAGCACCTTGATCGTGTGGCCGTCCACGGTGATCGTGTCCGCCGTGTGCGACACCTCGGCCTTGAGACGGCCCAGGATGGTGTCGTACTTGAGCAGGTGAGCGGTGGTCGCGGTGTCACCCAGGTCGTTGACAGCCACGATCTCGATGTCAGCACCCTGCTCCAGCAGCGCGCGGAAGTAGTTACGACCGATGCGGCCAAAGCCGTTGATGCCTACGCGGATCGTCACGAACCGATCTCCTCGTTGGTACGCCGGCCACGAGGTGCCGGCGAGCTGTATTTGGGATGTCCCCGACCACCCACGACCCTACCTCTCCGGGGCCGCCGGAGTGACATCGAGTTCGCCCATACACGGCACTGCGGTCCGTACCCGCCAGTAGGGGTACGGACCGCACGGGCCGGGCGGGCCCGATCACTCGATCCGGTTACGAACCGTCACGAACCGTTGACTTGGGCGTGTCATCGCGCAAGTGAGGCCAGCGCCTTTCCGATGAGCGCGTTGCGGTCGGCCGCGGCGGTGACGTGCTCCAGGCCGAAGCCGAGCAGCACGGTGTCGTCGGTGGTGACCGCTCCGTACGTCTGGAACAGGACCCCGGTGCGCGCCCAGTCCTTCAGGACGGCCGGGCTGCCGGCGGGCGGTCCGCCGACCTTCCAGGCGCCGAGCGACGTCTCGAAGCCCTCGGTGTCGACGGCGCCGCCGCCGACGACCAGCGAGGCGTCGTCCGCGAGGACGCCCCGGCCGCCGCTGCCCGGGTCGGTGACGTAGGCGACGGAGACCTCGACGTTCTTGCCCGCGTAGGCGCTCAGGTCGAAGTTCACCTGCTGCCAGCCGCTGGACGCGCCGGTGAGGGCGTTCCAGGCGCCGGTGGACCCGGTCGCGGAGCACTCGTTCGTGCCGAGGGTGAGGTAGTGCTCGAGCCACGGGTGCTCACCCACGTAGAAGCCGGCCCCGCACTCCGCGGGAACCGTGGTGCGGGTGGCGCCGCCCGCCTCGGGCAGCGTGGTCCAGTCGTCGCCGCCGACCGTGTGGATCTCGACGATCGCGTTGTCGTAACCGGGCTCGGTGTCCCACAGCAGCTGGGTGCGCAGCGTCGGTCTGCTCGCCGCGGCGACGCCGCTGAGGTCGACGGTGCGGGTGAGGCGCTTGTAGGCGTCGTCGGTGTGCACGGCCGCGGCCATGTACGAGCCGGCGTACGGCCCGTAGGGGTTGACCGTCCCGGCGAACTGGCCCGCGCCCGCGCTCGCGAACTGCGGGTAGGCGGCCGCGGGCAGCTCGTCCGAGGTGACCGCGTAGGTGCCGGCCTTGTCGAGCGGGTTGCCGGCGGCCGGGCCGAGGGCCGCGCTGAGCGAGCCGAGCCCGCCGGAGCCGGTGAACCCGGTGGCTCCGGGGGTCGAGGTGCGGGAGTACGCGCCCAGGTAGTACTGGCTGAAGTCGTTGGACGGGGTGCCGTCGGCGAGGGCGACGCTGCCGCCGGCCAGCTCGCCCGCCTCGATCAGCTTGCCCCCCTCGTTGAGGAAGGCGCGCAGCGCGAGCTGGGTCGGATTGCCGGGCGTGCTCGCGCCCGTGTAGTGGACGACCGTGCGGAAGTGGCTGAGCACGCCGAGCGGGTCGGGCGCCCCCTGGGCGGCGACGTCCCAGACGATCGCCTTGCGGCCGTTGGCCTTCAGCGCGTCCACATAGGTCTGCGCCTGCGTGGCGGCCGCGCCCTCCTCGGCGACCACCAGCGTGTCGGCCTGGGGCCGCGCGGCGACCGTGTAGGCGAAGTGCGCGCTGGAGACCTTCTTGCCGTTCTCGGCCTTCCCGGTGAACCACACCTCGACCTTGTCGCCCGGTGCGCCGCCCTTCACCCTGGCCCGGTACGCGTCGAAGTAGAGGTTGTCCTCGCCGCCGTAGGTCTCGCCGCCCTTCCAGTGCCTGAGCGCCTGGACCCGGGCGCGGCCGCCGTTGACGCGGTACGTGAGCTCCTTGTCGCGGATCGCCTTGCGCACGACGACGGAGACCTGCTGGTCGGCGCCGCGCGCGTACGACGTGGTGAACGACGCCGGGGTGAAGTCCGCGGCGGGCATGCCGACCGAGGACTTCGGCCGGTCGGGACGCGCGGCCGACTCGGCCACCGAGAGCGCGAACGGGACGTTCTTGGCGAACTCGGCCTGGATCAGCTTCTCGTCGTCCGGGAAGGTGAAGACCGACTGGCAGTCCCCGCTCTTCCACTGGTCGTCGGGGTCGACGTTCGAAGCGGTCTGACAGGTCGACATCTCCGGGGTGAACATGGCCATGCCGTTGACGTTCGAGGCGTGGCCGTCGGCCTCCCCGTTGGTCGTGTACAGCTCCGAGGAGACCTGCGGGTGGTAGCCCGGGACGGCCGACTTCTCGGGCGTGCCGGCGAGCGCCCGGTAGGCGACGTCGTCGGGGGTGTCGGTGGCGACCTGCCAGCCGACCCCGTAGAGGAGGAGTTCGGCGGCGGAGTGGTAGTTGATGCCGTAGGTGAAGCCGATGCGCTTCTCGAAGGCGTCGAGCGCCCTGGTCTCGGGCTCGGAGGCGGGCTTCGCGCCGCGGTAGGTCTCGCTGGTGGGGTTCGGCGACGAACCCTCGTTGTCGTAGCCCCACTTGTAGGCGAAGTTGCGGTTGAGGTCGACGCCGTCGCCGGTGGAGATCGCGCCGTCGCCGTTGACGTCCCGCAGGTTCTTGCGCCACATGCGGTTGTCGGCGCTCTTGAAGGTGTAGTCGTAGCCGTCGGGGTTGGCCGACAGGACGAACCACAGCTCGTTGGAGTCGACGATCTTCTTGACGCGCTTGTCGGTCCGGTAGTTGTCCAGGTAGTAGTGCATCAGCCGCCGGGTCATCTCGGGGGTGATCCACTCGCGCGCGTGCTGGTTGGACATGTACAGCACCGAGGGCTTGGAGCCGTCGGCGGACTTCTTCGCGTCCCTGGTCAGTTTGAGGGCGAGGATGTCCTGGCCGTTCACGGTCTTGCCGAGGGAGACGACCTTGGTGAGGCCGGGGTTCTCCCGGCCGGTGCGCAGGATCTCCTCCCGCAGGCCGCCGCTTCCGCTGTACGGGCGGAACACGCCCTGGGCGGCGGCCTCCACGCGCTTCTCGGCCGTGGCCGACATCGTGTGCTCGGTGAGCCTGACGCCCTGCTTGCCGAGCTTCTTCGCCTGTTCGTCCGTCAGGTAGACCTCGACGGTCGCGGCGCCCTTGGCGGGCGCCTGCTCGCTCAGTTCGTGTCCGTCCTGGCCGGCCGCCAGCAGCAGGGGTACCTGCTGTCCGGTGACCTCGGCGCGGAACACCTTGACCTCGGCCGGATCGGGCTTCGGTGATGATGCGGGCTGCGCCTGAGCGATGGGCGCGAGTGCCGCTCCGCCGAGCAGGAGTGCGCCGACAGCGAGGATCGATCTCGCTCTAGGTCTCATGAACCCCCCTAGCGTGAGTTCGCCACAGCAGCGAACTCTGCCAGGCTCATGACAGTTCATGATCCAGTCAAGAGCGCCTCATAGCCAGACAAAAGCCGGTGGAGTCGCCCGATCGGACGCCTCCACCGGCTTTCTGACGATCGATCAGCCCACCAGGTTGTCGGCGAGCTCCTCGCTCAGGTTGCACTCCGTGCCCGGGATGCCGAGGTCCGAGGCCCGCTTGTCGGCCATCGCCAGCAGCCGGCGGATCCGCCCGGCGACCGCGTCCTTCGTCAGCGGCGGGTCGGCGAGCGCGCCCAGCTCCTCCAGGGAGGCCTGCTTGTGGTCCATGCGCAGCCGGCCGGCCGCCGCGAGGTGCTCGGGCACCTCGTCGCCGAGGATCTCCAGAGCGCGCTGGACACGCGCGCCGGCCGCGACCGCGGCGCGGGCCGAGCGACGCAGGTTGGCGTCGTCGAAGTTGGCCAGCCGGTTCGCCGTGGCGCGCACCTCGCGGCGCATCCGCCGCTCCTCCCACGCCAGCACCGACTCGTGCGCGCCCAGCCGGGTGAGCAGGGCGCCGATCGCGTCTCCGTCGCGGACCACGACCCGGTCGACCCCGCGCACCTCCCGGGCCTTCGCCGCGATGGAGAGCCGGCGGGCCGCGCCGACCAGCGCGAGCGCGGCCTCGGGCCCCGGGCAGGTCACCTCCAGCGAGGACGAGCGGCCGGGCTCGGTGAGCGAGCCGTGCGCCAGGAAGGCGCCGCGCCAGGCCGCCTCGGCGTCGCAGGTCGCGCCGGAGACCACCTGCGGGGGCAGACCCCGGATGGGGCGCCCGCGGCCGTCCACGAGCCCCGTCTGCCGGGCGAGCTGGTCACCGCCCGCAACCACCCGCACGACATAGCGCGAACCGCGGCGCAGGCCGCCGGGAGCCATCACGATCAGCTCCGAGCCGTGCCCGAAGATCTCCAGGATGTCCCGCTTGAGCCGACGGGCCGCCATCGCCGTGTCCAGCTCCGCCTCGATCACGATGCGCCCGCTCACCAGGTGGAGGCCGCCGGCGAACCGCAGGATAGCGGAGACCTCCGCCTTTCTGCAGCAGGTCCGGGTGACGGGGAGCCGGGAGATCTCGTCCTTCACCGCTGCCGTCATCGCCATGGGCCGATCCTTCCATGCATCCGAAAAATACGGTCGTACGCGGCGGCCAACAGCTCCGGGTCATGCCTCGGGGTTCCGTCGGGCCGGGCCACCGGCGCCAGCTCGACCGCGGCTCCGAACCTCTGGGCGGCGTCGGCCAGCGAGTCGCGGTCGGGCACGGCTGCCTCGTCGGCCAGCACCACGTCCAGGGCGAGTTTAGGGGCGTGTCGTCCCAAAACCTCCAAATGACGCTGCGGGGAGAAGCCGTCGGTTTCCCCGGGTTGCGGAGCGAGGTTCAGGGAGAGCACCCGGCGCGCCTTCGTCTCCATCAGCGCGTCGAGCAGATCGGGCACCAGCAGATGCGGCATGACCGAGGAGAACCAGGAGCCGGGGCCCAGCACCACCCAGTCGGCGTCCAGGACCGCTTCGACGGCCTCCGGGACGGCCGGCGGGTCGTGCGGCACCAGATGCACGGACTGCACCTCGCCCGGCGTCAGCGCCACGGTCGCCTGCCCGCGGACCGTGTCGACGTCCTCGGGGCGCGCGGGATCGTGCCCCTTCACCAGCGCCTGCAGCTCCAGCGGCACGGCGGACATGGGCAGCACCCGCCCCTGTGCGCCCAGCAGCCGGCCGACCAGGTCCAGGGCCTGGACGTGGTCGCCCAGCTGCTCCCACAGGGCGACGATCAGCAGGTTGCCCACCGCGTGGCCGTTGATCTCGCCCTGCGACTGGAACCGGTGCTGGATGACCCGGGCCCACGTCTGGCCCCAGTCGTCGTCGCCGCACAGCGCGGCGAGCGCCTTGCGCAGGTCGCCGGGCGGCAGAACGCCGAGTTCCTCGCGCAGACGGCCGCTGGAGCCGCCGTCGTCGGCCACCGTGACCACGCCGGTGAGGTCGCCGGTGATCCGCCGCAGTGCGGTGAGCGAGGCGGACAGCCCCATGCCGCCGCCGAGGGCGACCACCTTGGGCTGGGCGCCGCGGCGGCGCGGTTTGCCGCCGCGGGCGTCGGCCGGCCGGCCCGTGCGCCCCTCCGGCGCGGCCTTGCGCAGCCGGCCGAGCCGTGGAGAACGTCCCGTCATTCCCGTCCCATGTCCCGGTGCACGACCACCGTCTCCACGCCCTCGGCCGCGAGGCGCGCGGCGAGCTTCTCCGACATGGCCACCGAGCGGTGCTTGCCGCCCGTGCAGCCGACCGCGATGGTCACATAGCGCTTGCCCTCCCGGCGGTAGCCCGCGGCGACCAGCTGGAGGAGCTCCGCGTACCGGTCCAGGAACTCCTTGGCGCCGGGCTGGTTGAGGACGTACGCCGAGACCTCGTCGTTGAGCCCGGTGAAGGGGCGCAGCTCCGGGACCCAGTGCGGATTGGGCAGGAAGCGCATGTCCACGACCAGGTCGGCGTCGACCGGCAGGCCGTACTTGAAGCCGAACGACATGACGGTGGCCCGCAGCTCGGGCTCCTCCTCGCCGGCGAACTGGGCGTCCATCTTGGCGCGCAGCTCGTGCACGTTGAGGCTGGAGGTGTCGATGACCAGGTCGGCGTCGCCGCGCAGCTCGCGCAGCAGCTCACGCTCGGCGGCGATGCCGTCGACGATGCGGCCGTCCCCCTGCAGGGGGTGCGGGCGGCGCACCCCCTCGAAACGGCGCACCAGGGCGTCGTCGGAGGACTCGAGGAACACGATCCGCCGGGTGACGCCCTTGGTCTCGAGGTCGGCGAGCGACTCGCGGAGGTTGTCGAAGAAGCGCCGGCCCCGGACGTCGACGACGACCGCGATCCGCGCCACGTTGCCCTGGGAGCGGGCGCCCAGCTCCACCATCGTCGGGATCAGGGCGGGCGGCAGGTTGTCGACGACGAACCAGCCGAGGTCCTCCAGACACTTGGCCGCGGTCGAACGGCCGGCCCCGGACATGCCGGAGATGATCACCAGCTCGGGGATGGCCGCCTCGGGGATCCCGGGCGGCGAGACGTCGGTACTCACCTGTGCTCCGTCTTCATGGCGTGCTTCCTGCTGCGGGCTGTCGGGGGCCGCGGGGCGGCGGGCGGGGCCCTCACCGGTATCCCCGTCCTGCCCGGAGGCGGCTGTCGGCACAGTAGTGGGCGACTGATCCCGCCGGTCCGTGGGGTCTGCGTCGTGCTCGGTCATGTCTCCTGCCCCCGTCGTTCTTCCGGGGCGCCCGCGGTGACGGGGTCTCCGGGGGAATCCGGCGTGGCGCCGGGTTCCTCTTCCTCAATGATCTCTCCGGTGGCCGTGTTCACGGCGGGGGCGGGCGGCGCCGCCCGGGCGAGGGCCGCGGCGATGGTCTCGGCCGTCTTGCGGCCTATCCCCGGGACCTCGCAGATCTCCTCGATCGTGGCGGCCCGCAGCTTCTTCACCGAGCCGAAGTGCTTGATCAGCGCCTGCTTGCGGGTCTCCCCGAGACCGGGCACCTCGTCGAGCGGGCCGGAGCGGAAGCGCTTGGCGCGCTTGGCGCGCTGGTAGGTGATCGCGAAGCGGTGGGCCTCGTCCCGCACGCGCTGGAGCAGGTAGAGGCCCTCGCTGCTGCGGGGCAGGACGACCGGGTCGTCGTCGCCCGGCAGCCAGACCTCCTCCAGGCGCTTGGCGAGGCCGCAGACGGCGATGTCGTCGATGCCCAGCTCGTCCAGGGCCCGCCGGGCGGCCGCCACCTGCGGCTGCCCGCCGTCGACGACGACGAGCTGGGGCGGGTAGGCGAAGCGTCTGGGCCGGCCGTCCTCGTCCTTGAGGCTGCTGGTCAGGGGCGCTTCGGAGGTGTCGGTGAGGAGCTCCCCCGCGCCGTCGCCGGAGGGCGCGCCCGCGGCGGTGGGCGTGCCTGGAGCGGCGGCGGTCCCTGGGGCGGCGGGGGCGCTCCCGGTGTCGGTCCACTCGCCCGTCCGCTCCTTCTCGACGAGGTAGCGCCGGAAGCGGCGGGTGATCACCTCGTGCATGGAGCGGACGTCGTCCTGGCCCTCGAAGCCCTTGATCTGGAAGCGGCGGTACTCGCTCTTGCGCTGGAGGCCGTCCTCGAAGACGACCATGGAGGCCACCACGTCGTCGCCCTGGAGGTGGGAGATGTCGTAGCACTCGATCCGCAGCGGGGCGCTGTCCAGGTCGAGGGCCTCGGCGATCTCCTCCAGGGCACGCGAGCGCGTGGTCAGGTCGGAGGCGCGCCTGGTCTTGTGCAGCACGAGCGCCTGCTGCGCGTTGCGCTCGACGGTCTCCATCAGGGCCTTCTTGTCGCCCCGCTGCGGGATGCGCAGCGACACGTTCGACCCGCGGCGCCCGGTGAGCCACTCCTGGACCGGCTCCACGGGCTCGGGCAGGGCGGGGACCAGGACCTCCTTGGGGACGGAGTCGCCGCGCTCCTCGCCGTACAGCTGCTGGAGGGCGTGCTCGACGAGGGCGCCGGTCGTGACGTCCTCGACCTTGTCGGTCACCCAGCCGCGCTGACCGCGCACGCGCCCGCCGCGGACGTGGAAGATCTGGACGGCCGCCTCCAGCTCGTCCTCGGCGACGGCGATCAGGTCGGCGTCGGTCGCGTCGGCCAGCACGACCGCGTTCTTCTCCATGGCCTTCTTCAGGGCCTCGATGTCGTCGCGCAGGCGGGCGGCCCGCTCGTACTCCATCTCCTCGGCCGCCTCCGTCATCTGCTTCTCCAGCCGGCGGAGGTAGGTGCCGGTGCGGCCGGTCATGAAGTCGCAGAACTCGTCGGCCAGTTCCCAGTGGTCGTCGGCGTCGATGCGGCCCACGCAGGGCGCGGAGCACTTGCCGATGTAGCCGAGCAGACAGGGCCGGCCCGTGCGCGAGGCGTTCTTGAAGACGCCTGCCGAGCAGGTGCGCACGGGGAACACCCGCAGCAGCAGGTCGACCGTGTCCCGGATCGCCCACGCGTGCGCGTACGGCCCGAAGTACCTGACGCCCTTCTTCTTGTGGCCGCGCATCACCTGCACGCGCGGGTACTCCTCGTTCATCGTGACCGCGAGGTACGGGTAGCTCTTGTCGTCGCGGTACTTGACGTTGAACCGGGGGTCGTACTCCTTGATCCAGGAGTACTCCAGCTGCAGCGCCTCGACCTCGGTGGACACCACCGTCCACTCCACCGAGGCGGCCGTGGTGACCATCGAGCGGGTCCGCGGGTGCAGGCCCGCCAGATCCTGGAAGTAGTTCGCCAGGCGCTGGCGCAGGCTCTTCGCCTTTCCGACGTAGATCACCCGGCGGTGCTCGTCGCGGAACCGGTACACCCCGGGGGAGTCCGGGATCTGTCCCGGCTTGGGGCGGTAGCTGGAGGGATCGGCCATGTCTCACACCCTACTGGCGCGGGGTGACACTCCGACGGGGCTGTGGACAACGGCCGGGGCGGCCCGCCCGGACCCGCACGCGCGCGGGGGCCGGCGGCGGAGTGAGGGGCGTCGACTCGGCCAAACGCACATGCCACTCGGGCAACAGGTGTTGTCGGGACTTGGTCAACACGCTTCAATGCGGGGGAACTCGGGGCCTGAACGCCGACTTACGGATGTGAAGACGCTCCGCGTGGCCGGCAGGCCCCGGCCCCCCGCACGAACGGTCCGACCAGCCGTCGTGAGCTTTCACAGAAAGGCCCCTTGCATGCCGCACGCCCCTCAGCACGCGGACACCGCCGGCCAGGCCCCCGCCGCGGAACTGGACACGGCCCTGCAGGGCGGCCCCTTCCATGTGGCGCTGCGGGCCGCGATCGCCGCCCGCGGACTGCCCCTGCAGCGCGTCCAGCATCATCTGTCGCGGTACGGGGTCAAGGTGGGCGTGACGAGCCTGAGCTACTGGCAGCAGGGCGCCCGGCGGCCGCAGCGCCCCGAGTCGCTGCGCGCCGTGCGGGCGCTGGAGGAGATCCTGCAGCTGCCGGACGAGTCGCTGATCAGGCTGCTGGCGGAGTCCGACGACGGGGACGGGACGGCGTCGGCGAGGGCGTCCGCGGGCCGCTCCTACCGTTCGCTGCTGCAGGCCTCGGGGGCGCTCGAACAGTTGCTCACCGAACTGGAGTGCTCCATGGACGGAGGGCTGCACACGCTGGGCCACCACGAGCGGGTGCGCATCGGGGCGCGCCGCGAGCTCTCCAGCCGGGAGTCGCAGCACATCGTGCGCGCCCACCGCGACGGCGTCGACCGTTTCGTCGCCGTCCACCACGGCGATCCGGGCTGTGCGCCGGAGCGGATGACCGTGCACGCCCTGGAGAACTGCCGGGCCGGCCGCGTCCGCCGCCACCACGACACCGGCGTGCTGGTGGCTGAGTTCCTGTTCGACACCCGGCTGCGGACCGGCGACACCTTCCTCTTCCGCTACGGCGTCGAGGACGGCACGGCCGACGTGTGCCGCGAGTACGTGCGCGGCTTCGGGGCCGCCGGCGGCCAGTACGCCCTGCAGATCCGCTTCACGCAGAACGCGCTGCCCGTGCGCTGCCACCGCTTCACCCAGCACTCGGCTGCGGCGCCGCGCGGCGGCCGGCAGGAACTGCCGCTCAGCGGTCGGCACCGCTCGGTGCACCTGGTGGAGCCGCGGGTGCGGTCGGGGATGGTGGGCATCGGCTGGGACTGGGACTGAACGGGTGCGGGGCCCGAGCCTTGTGCGGACCGGGCCTTCGGCGCGCACCGGCTGAAGACGCGACGGCGCCCCGCGGGGATCAGTAGAACCAGCGTGTCCCCGCGGGGCGCCGTCCTGCGCGCCCGCGCGCTGGGGCCGGGCCCCGCGCGCGCGTCGTGCCCGCGTCAGGCCTTGCGGGCCCGGGTCGTCTT
>NZ_JBEPBI010000200.1:0-14624 GCF_040299045.1 Streptomyces sp. NPDC001027 | reverse complement strand
CGCGCGCCGCGCGCGCGCGCCGCGGGGCGCCCCCCCCCCCGCGACCGGCTCACGCCGAGAGCGGGAACTCCTCGCCCAGCTCCCGGAACACGGCGGTGTTCAACGCGAAGGCGCGCTTGCACTCGCTCACGATCCGTTGCTTCTCCAGGTCGTCCGCGCGCACCCCGTCCAGCAGCTCCCGGTAACCGCGCTTGAAAGCCGCGGGGTTGGCCATCTCCTCGAAGACGTAGAAGCGGACGCCGTCGCCCTTGCGCGCGAAGCCCCACGTCCGCTCCGCCCGGTCGCGGATGATCTGCCCGCCCGAGAGGTCGCCCAGGTACCGCGTGTAGTGGTGGGCGATGTACCCCGCGGGCCACCGCTCGGCGCACTCCCGCACCCGCGCCGCGTACGCCTCGGTCGCCGGCAGGGCCGACAGCCCCGCGCGCCATCCGGCGCCCCGCAGATGCGCCAGATCCCGCTCCAGCGCCGCGAGCCGGAACAGCTCCGGCCGGACGAACGGCCCGGCCGCGGGATCGGACGCCAGCCGCTGCGCACCGGCCTCCAGCGCCTCGTACACGAACCACAGCTGCTCGGTGTAGCGCGCGTACGCGTCGACCCCGAGCCTGCCGCCGAGCAGGTCGCCCATGAACGTCGAGGTCTCCGCCTCCATGTGCTGCTCGTGGGACGCCGTGCGGATGAGTGTCGAGAACGAGTCCATACACCCCATCCTTCGGGGTAAGGCTTACCTAAGTCAATGGTTTGCCGACATTCTGTCGGTAAAAGCGGGCAAGAAGAGACCCGCCCCCGGCCGGGAACGGGTCTCGCCTCGCGCCAGGACACACCCCGGCCGGTCACGGCACTAGGGCAGCGTCAGGATCTCCGCGCCGCTGTCCGTCACGACGAGCGTGTGCTCGAACTGGGCCGTCCGCCTGCGGTCCTTGGTCACCACGGTCCAGCCGTCGTCCCACATGTCGTAGTCGTGGGTGCCGAGCGTCAGCATCGGCTCGATCGTGAACGTCATCCCGGTCTGGATGACGGTCGTCGCGTGCGGACTGTCGTAGTGCGGGACGATCAGCCCGGAGTGGAACGACGAGTTGATCCCGTGACCGGTGAAGTCCCGCACCACCCCGTACCCGAACCGCTTCGCGTACGACTCGATGACCCGCCCGATGACGTTGATCTGCCGGCCGGGCCTGACCGCCTTGATCGCCCGCTCCAGGGACTCCCGGGTCCGCTCCACCAGCAGCCGCGACTCCTCGTCCACGTCCCCGACCAGATACGTGGCGTTGTTGTCGCCGTGCACCCCGCCGATGTACGCCGTCACGTCCAGGTTGACGATGTCGCCGTCGCGCAGCACCGTCGAGTCCGGGATGCCGTGGCAGATGACCTCGTTCACGCTGGTGCACAGGGACTTGGGGAAACCGCGGTAGCCGAGCGTCGACGGGTAGGCGCCGTGATCGCACATGTACTCGTGCGCGACCCTGTCCAGCTCGTCGGTGGTGACGCCCGGCGAGATCAGCTTCGCCGCCTCCGCCATCGCCTGCGCGGCGATACGGCCGGCCCGGCGCATCGCCTCGACGGTCTCCGGCGTCTGCACCTCCGGCCCGGTGTACGGCGTCGGCGCGGGCTTGCCGACGTACTCGGGCCGGCGGATGTTTCCGGGCACCGAACGGATGGGGGACAGCTCGCCCGGGACGAGCAGTGACTGGCCAGACATGGCAGTGAGTCTAACGAGCGGCCATGGGGGAACATGACGATGGCGAGAGGAGCCGTCATGCCCCTGTTCAAGAAGCGGACCGCCGGCAAGCCGGGCGAGTGGTACTACTGCCTGGAGCACAAGAAGGTCGAAGAGGGTCCCGAGTGCCCGGCCAAGGACCGCTTCGGCCCGTACGCCACCCGCGGGGAGGCCGAGCACGCCATGCAGACCGCCCGCGAGCGCAACCTCGAGTGGGAGAACGACCCCAAATGGCACGACGCCCCCAGGGGCGGCGCGCCCGACGGCGGCTGATCAGTCGCCGCGCGCGGGCGAGGGTGCGGCCGCGCGTCGTGCGCGCAGCCGCACCGCGTGCTCGTTCGTCCGGGCGTCGTAGGTCATCAGCCCCGGCAGGCACAACGCCAGCAGCCCCACCGCGCCCACGCACAGCAGACCGCCCGACCAGACGGACGTCCGCACCCCCGCCCAGGCCGCCACGCCGCCGCTGCGCATCTGCCCGGCCGTCGGCCCCACCGAGTACGACAGCAGCTCGATCCCGGCGAGCCGCCCGCGCAGCTCGTCCGGGATCGTCTGGTTCCACATGGCCCCGCGGAAGATGCCGCTGACCATGTCGAAACCGCCCGCGAGGACCAGGCACAGCAGCACCAGCCACACATCGCCGACGAGCCCCGCCGCGGCGATCGCCCCGCCCCACAGCGCGGCCGACAGCGCCACCACCCGGCCGTGCCGGTGCACCCGCGACGTCCAGCCGCTGGTCAGACTCACCAGCAGCGCCCCCGCGGGGACCGAGGCGTACATCAGCCCCAAAGACCACTCGGCGTCCAGCTCGTCCGCGAGGAACGGCAGCACGGCCAGCGGCATCGCGAGGGCCATCGCGGCGAGATCGACCGCGTACGTGCCGAGCAGCTCCTTGCGGCCCCAGGCGTACCGGGCGCCCTCCGCGATGGCCTTCAGCGAGGGACGGGCCGCCTCGTGCGAGGCCGGGGACGCCGCGATGCCCGCCATGAAGGCGACCGACACCACGAACGTGAGCAGGTCCGCGGCGTAGGCCCAGCCCAGGCCCGCGTACGCGACGACGACGCCTGCGAGGGCCGGTCCGGCGACCCCGCCCACGGTCCACCGCAGGGCGTTCAGCGAGGCCGCCGCCGTCAGGTGCTCATGGGCGACGATCCGCGGCCACAGCGAGTCCAGCGCCGGCCGCTGGACGGAGCCGAGCGCCGAGGAGAGGGCCGCGACGACGTACAGCGGCCAGAGCGCCGGACCCGGCAGCATCGCGTTGACCAGCAGCACCGCGCTGAGCAGCCCCTGCCCCACCTCGGTCCACACGATGAGGAGCCGCTTGTCCCAGGCGTCCGCGAGCGCGCCCCCGTACAGCCCGAACACCACGAGCGGCACCAGCTCCACGGCTCCGATCGCGCCGACCGCCGCGGCCGACCCCGTCAGCTCCTTCACCTGCACCGGCAGCGCCACGAAGGTCAGGAAGGTCCCGAACCCGGAGATCGTCCCCGAGACCCACAGCCGCCGGAAGTCCCGGGAGGCCCGCCAGGGGGCCAGATCGGGGAGCAGCGCCCGCAGACCGGAGGGCGGGGGAGCGGAAGCGGTCAAGGCGTCGTCGGCGGTCACGAGCAGCCATGCTCGGACGCCGCCGCAGAGGGCGGCAACCGCTTTTCCCTTCCGCCGCCGCCGGACCGCCCCGGGGCCCGGAGCAGGTCACCAGGCGGGCGGCGGCGGGGCCGTCAGACGATCGGCGAGACGGGAGAGACGGTCGTGCAGCCGCCGGCGCCCACGGGTCGGCGGCAGCGTCTCGCCGGCCGCCGCGCTCACCAGGTGCTGCACCGTGTCCAGATCCAGCGCCGATCCGTCCGGGACGGCCAGCGTCTCGTGCGCCAGCGCCGTCAGCTGCGCCTCGCCGAGGCCGAGCGCCAGGATCGTGACCCCGGCCCGCCGGGCGTCCGACACCCGCTCCAGCAGCGGCGCGTCCGCCGACGGCGTCGCCACCAGCAGCGTCTCGCCGCGCCGCGCCGCCTCGATCCGGCCCAGGCCGACCGCCAGATGCGCCGGGTCCGACGGACGGGGGCGATGGCGCACCAGCGTCGGCGCCAGCTCAGGCGTGCCCGACCACGCGGCCTCGTCCACCAGGTGCGCCGCCAGGTGCCAGGGCTCGTGCCGCGCCGAGCCGACCAGCAGCAGCCCGCCCCCGTGCGACACCACCGACCCGCGCAGCACCGCCGCGAACCGCCGGGTGGCCCCCAGCCACTCGGTCCCGGCGAGCACCTCACGCAGCAGCGCGACCCTTACGGCGTCCATGTCGCCGCATGCTGTCGTAGTCCGGCCGCCGCCGGCCGGCGATCGCCCCGCATTCACCCGACGTGGGGAAGCCCACCGCGCACCCCCGCGTAAAGTCGGCCCATGACCTCTACCGACAGTGCACGAAACGCCTCCGCGGGCGCGCCGGCGAAGGCGCCCGCGAAGGACCCGTGGGACCTCCCCGACGTCTCCGGACTGGTCGTCGGCGTGCTCGGCGGCACCGGGCCGCAGGGCAAGGGCCTCGCCTACCGGCTCGCCAAGGCCGGCCAGAAGGTGATCATCGGCTCCCGTGCCGCCGACCGCGCCCAGGCCGCCGCCGAGGAGCTCGGTCACGGCGTCGAGGGCGCCGACAACGCCGAGACCGCCCGCCGCAGCGACATCGTGATCGTGGCCGTCCCGTGGGACGGTCACGGCAAGACCCTGGACTCCCTGCGCGAGGAGCTGGCCGGCAAGCTCGTCGTCGACTGCGTCAACCCGCTCGGGTTCGACAAGAAGGGCGCGTACGCGCTCAAGCCGGAGGAGGGCAGCGCCGCCGAGCAGGCCGCCGCCCTGCTGCCGGACTCCCGGGTCGCCGCCGCCTTCCACCATCTGTCGGCCGTCCTGCTCCAGGACCCGGAGATCGACGAGATCGACACCGACGTCATGGTGCTCGGCGAGGAGCGGGCGGACGTCGAGATCGTGCAGGCGCTGGCCGGCCGCATCCCCGGCATGCGCGGCGTCTTCGCCGGCCGGCTGCGAGGCGCTCACCAGGTGGAGTCCCTGGTCGCCAACCTGATCGCGGTCAACCGCCGCTACAAGGCCCACGCCGGGCTGCGCGTCACGGACGTATGAGCGCATGGGGGACACTGGTCGGAGCCGGCCCGGCCGTGTCCCCCGAGCGGTGTGTCCCCGAGCGGTGCGCCCACGAGCCGTGCCCACCGAGCCGTGTCCCTTCGACAGGAGAACCGCCCCATGTCCCCCGTTCCCCCGCCCGGCCCGGCCCGGCGACTCGCCCTCTACACCCTCGTCGTCTGCGTGCTCGCCGTGGCCGCGGCCGTCGTCTCGTTCGTCCAGGGCAGCTTCCTGGGCGTCGTCTGGGTGCTGCTCGCGGGCCTGTCGTCCAACATGACCTGGTACTACATGAAGCGCGACAAGGCCCGCCGGGCCGCCGGCGCCGACGTCACGGGCTGACCGAGCAGTACGCGTCCGTGCCCTGCCAGAAGCGGTACAGCGACTGCCCGCAGTACGTGTCGAAGTCGCTGATCCCGAGGGCGCGCAGCACCGCGTCGACCATGTCGAAGAACACCCCGTTCACCGCCGGCACCCACAGCAGCGCGAACACGAACAGCAGCCCGAACGGCGCGAACGGCTCCACCTGCCGCTTCACGTTGTACGACAGCCAGGGCTCGACGACCCCGTAGCCGTCCAGCCCGGGCACCGGCAGGAAGTTCAGGATCGCCGCCGTGACCTGGAGCAGGGCGAGGAAGCCGAGCGCGTACCGGAAGTCGTCCGGCACGCCGTCCAGCGCGTCCAGCCAGAAGGGCGCCGTGCACACCACCGCGAACAGCACGTTGGTCAGCGGACCCGCCGCCGAGATCAGACTGTGCCGCCACCGCCCGCGGATCCGCCCGCGCTCGATGAAGACGGCGCCGCCCGGCAGACCGATCCCGCCCATGATCACGAACAGCACCGGCAGCACGACGCTGAGCAGGGCGTGCGTGTACTTCAGGGGGTTGAGCGTCAGGTACCCCTTCGCGCCGACCGAGATGTCCCCGCTGTGCAGCGCGGTACGGGCGTGCGCGTACTCGTGCAGACACAGCGACACGATCCACGCAGCCGTCACGAACAGGAACACCGCCACACCCGGCTGCTCGGCGAAACCGGACCAGGTGGCCCAGCCCGTGACCGCGGTGACGGCGAGGATCCCCACGAAGACGGGACTGATCCGCCGCTCGCTGCGGCGGGACGTGGCGGTGGTCATGGGGCCCCCTGGATCGGTTCGCGCGTCCGGCACGCGCAGGTGGAACTGCCCGACCGTACCCGGACGTGGCGTACAGGAGAAACGTCCCGTCCACGCCCTCGGTTCCGACGCGTCCCGCCTCCCGCGCGGCGGCCGCTCACGCCACCCCGGCGCAACCCCGTGACCGACCACGATCCCACCGGAGAGAATGAACCCCGTGCGCTATCGCATCCTCGGCACCACCCAGGCACTCCGTCCGGACGGAAGCCCCGTCGCCGTCGGCGGAGCGCGGCTGCGCGCGCTGCTCACCGTGCTGGCACTGCGGGCCGGCCGGAGCGTTCCCGCGGGGCTGCTGGTGGAGGAGGTCTGGACGGGCGACCCGCCCGCTGACGCGCCGGGCGCGCTGCAGGCGCTCATCGGGCGGCTGCGCCGGGCCCTCGGGGCGGCCGCGATCGACTCCGCCGAGGGCGGTTACCGGCTGGCCGCCGTCCCCGACGACGTCGACCTGCACCGTTTCGAGCGGCTGGCCGGCGACGGCGTCCGCGCGCTCGCCGACGGCGACCCGGCGAAGGCGGCCGCCCTCCTGGACGACGCGCTCGCCCTGTGGCACGGTCCGGCCCTCGCCGACCTGCCCGACCGGACCGTCGAGGCCGGCCGCTGGGAGGCCCGCCGGCTCGACGCGCTGCGCGCCCGCCACACCGCCGCGATCGCCCAGGGCCATGCCGAGCAGTCGCTGCCCGAACTCACCGCCCTGTGCGACGCCCATCCCCTGGACGAGCCCCTCCAGGTCCTGCGTCTGCGCGCCCTGCGCGACGCGGGCCGCGCGGCGCAGGCGCTGGTCGCGTACGACGAGGTGCGCCGACTGCTGGCCGACCGCCTCGGAGCCGACCCCGGCCCCGAACTCCGCTCACTCCACACGGAGTTGCTCAACCCCGACGCCTCCACCACCACCGAAGCCTCCACCACCACCGGCGCCCCGACCGGCTCCCAAGACCCCGCGCCCACACGCCACGCCACCGCCCCGGGCGGTCCGGACAGCTACGGCAGCCCGCGTGTGCTGGGTGATTCGGGGAGCTTTGGCGACGCCGGGATTCCCGGCGGCTCCGGCGGCTCCGGCGGCTCCGGCGATCTTCGCGGCCTCGACCGTCCCGACGGGGCGGACCGCTCCGGCGGCCTCGACGGCATGGGCGGTGCCGGTGGTACGGGCGGGGCCGGTGTGCCTGGTGGGCCCGCGGGGGCTGAGGGGGCCGGGGGAGCGGGGCTGCACGGGGGCTCCGGGGGGCCCGAGCGCCGTGCGACGGATGCGGGCGTCGAGGGACCGGGGAGCCCGGAGAGTGCGGCCTCCGGCGGCGCGGCCTTCGCCCACCGGAGACTGGCCGGCCCGAGTTCCGGCGGAGCGGGCGCGGAGGCTCCGCAGCCGCGGGCCCCCGGCAATCTGCGCGCCCGCCTCACCTCCTTCGTCGGCCGGGAGGACGACATCGCGGCCATCCGGCAGGATCTGGCCGGCGCGCGGCTCGTCACCCTGCTCGGGCCCGGCGGGGCCGGCAAGACACGGCTGTCGCAGGAGGCCGCCGAAACCGTCCGGGACATCGCGAGCGACGGCGTGTGGCTGGCCGAACTCGCGCCCGTCGCCGCCCCGGACGCGGTCCCGCAGGCCGTCCTCACCGCCGTGGGAGCCCGCGAGACCGTGCTGTACGGCGCCGGCGCCGAGGAGCTGCGGGTCGCCGCCGAACGCCACGACGACCCCGTGGAGCGTCTGGTCGAGCACTGCGCCCGACGCCGCATGCTGATCGTTCTCGACAACTGCGAGCACGTGGTCGAGGCCGCCGCCCGCCTCGTCGAGGAACTGCTGGCGCGCTGCCCGGGGGTGACGGTGCTGGCCACCAGCCGAGAGCCGCTCGGCGTGCCCGGTGAGAGGCTGCGTCCGCTCGATCCGCTGCCGGAGCCGGTCGCCCTGCGGCTGCTCGCCGACCGGGGCGCGGCCGCCCGGCCGGGCTTTCGCACCGAGGACGACCCCGAGGCCTGCGCCGAGATCTGCCGACGTCTGGACGGTCTGCCCCTCGCCCTCGAACTCGCCGCCGCCCGGCTGCGCATGCTGACGCCACGACAGATCGCCGACCGTCTCGACGACCGTTTCCGCCTCCTGACCTCCGGCAGCCGCACGGTGCTGCCGCGTCAGCAGACCCTGAGGGCCGTCGTCGACTGGTCCTGGGACCTGCTCGACGCGGACGAACGCGACGTCCTGGCCCGGCTGTCGGTCTTCGCACGCGGCTGCGACCTCGACGCCGTGGAGGCCGTGTGCGCCGCCGCACCCGCCGCCGGCCAGGACGACGGCGAGGACGGCGGCGTTGAGGACCGCAGCGGCGAGGACGGCGGCGGTGGCGTGCGGGACGCCCGCACGGGCCGGATCTCCCGCGAACCGCTCGACACCCTCGCCTCGTTGGTCGACAAGTCCCTCGTCGTCGCCGCCCCGGCGCCGGGCGGGGCCATGCGCTACCGGCTGCTGGAGACGGTCGCCGAGTACGCGGCCGAGCGGCTGGACGAGTCGGGTGTGCGGGCCGTCGCCGAACGCGCGCATCTGACGTACTACCGCGAGTTCGCCCGCACGAACGAGCCGTTGCTGCGCGGTCCCGGTCAGCGCGAGGCCGCCGAACGCATCCAGCTGGAGTACGAGAACCTGCGCACCGCGCTGCGCCGCGCGGTCGCCGCCCGCGACGAGCAGGAGGCGCTCAGCCTGACGCTGTCCCTCGTCTGGTACTGGCAGATGCGGGACCTGCGCATCGAGGCGGGAGCCTGGTGCGCCGAGGTCATGGCCCTCGGTCCGGACCCCTTCGCCGAGCCGCTGCGCCGGGCTGCCCCGGTGTGGAGGCCCTGCACCGACTTCCCGCCGCCGCTCACCGGCGAGACCCTCCTGGAGGCCCGCCGTGGCGTCCATCTCGCCCATCTCGCCTGCCTGGAGAACCAGTCGGACCTCTGGCAGAGCCATGACGCGCAGCGCAAGCTGGCCCTGATCGCCGAGACCTACGAGCCCGGGCTCCCGCAGACCTGCCGCGCGCCCGGCCTGCTCTGGTTCTTCGCCGTGATGCTGACCGGCGACACGGACCGCATGCGCGTCATCGTCGACGCCAACGTGGACACCTGCCGCCGGACGCCCGGTTACGAGTGGGAGCTCGCCTCCTGCCTGCAGATGCGCGCCAACATCCTCGCCAACCGCGCGGACTGGGCCGGCAACGCCTTCCGTGACGCGGACGAGGCCCTGGAGATCTTCCGGCGGCTCGGCGACGTGTGGGGCGTCGTGGAGGCCCTGTCCGCGCGCGCCGAAGCCCATGAGCGGCTGGGCGACTACCGGCGCGCCGCCGACGACTACGCGAGGGCCAGGGAGCAGGCCGAGCAGCTCGGCGCCCGTGCCCACACGGCGGTCCTCGGCGCCCGGCTCGGCAGCGTCCTGCTGGAGGCGGGCGACGGGGAGGAGGGCGAGCGCCTGCTGCGCGCGGTGATCGACGGGCCGGCGCACGGCGGCAACGAGGCCGTCCCCGCGGCCCGCCTCTTCCTGGCGGGCTGGCTCGGCTCGACGGGGCGCATCGCCGAGGGGCGCGAACAGCTCCGGCAGCTGCGCGAATGCTTCGCGTTCGGGCACTTCGCCGTGTTCGACGCGTTCATCCTGGGCGCGGAGGCGTGGATCGAGGTGGTCGACGGCCGATACGAGGAGGCGCTGCCGGGGATCCGCTCCGCCCTCGGCCGGGCGACCGATCCGGTGTCCCGGGCCGTCGCCCCGCACCTGCGCTCCTTCTACCTCTCCATCGCCGCGACCGCCCTCGTCTACCGGGACGGCGGCGCGGAGGCCGGCGCCCGCTGTCTCGGGGCCGCCGCCGCCCTGCTGCCGGCGCGGCACGTCCCCCCGCGCCTGGAGCGCGAGGCCCGTGAACTCGCCCTGAGCCGCACCCGCGCAGCGCTCGGCGACGAACGCTTCGAGCGGGCGTACGCCGAGGGCGGCGACCTCTCCTACGAGGAGGCCGCCGCCCTGGTGTGACGCGCCCGTCCGGACCGGTCCGAACGTGACGTCCCGGTCGTGCCGGTCCGTCGCGACACCGCCCGCCGCTCAGGTCTTGGTGCGGAACTTGTGGATGGCGACCGGCGCCATCACCGCGGTGAGGCCAGCCGACCAGACGAGCGTCACCCACAGGCCGTGCGCGACCGGACCGCCCACCATGAGTCCGCGCGCCGCGTCGGCGAGCGCGGACAGCGGGTTGTACTCGGTGAAGTTCTGCAGCCAGCCGGGCATCGACCGGGTCGGCGCGAAGATCGACGAGCCGAACTGCAGCGGCATCAGCACCAGGAAGCCCATGGCCTGCACGGACTGCGGACTCTTCATGATCACGCCGAGCGTGAGGAACACCCACATCAGGGCCGAGCCGAACACCGTGGCCAGTCCGACGGCGGCGAAGAGACCGGGCCAGTGGGTGATGTCGAAGCCCACCAGGACGGCCACCGCCATGAGGATCACGCACGCGACCAGCATGCGCATCAGCTCCACGGCGATCTTGGCGAAGAGCACCGAGCCCCGCCCGATCGGCAGCGACCGGAAGCGGTCCATGACACCGGAGTTGAAGTCCGTGTTGAAGCCGGTGCCCACGCCCTGCGCCATGTTCATCCCCATCATGGCCAGCAGTCCGGGAATGACGTACTGCACGTACGCCTCCTGACCGCCGCCCAGCGACTGCCCGATGGAGCCGCCGAAGACGTACACGAAGAGCAGGGTGAAGATCACCGGGAAGAGGACCGCGTCGAACATCGACTCCGGGTCCTGCCGGATCCACAGCAGGTTGCGGCGGATCAGGGCGCCGGTGTGCCGCAGGTGGCTGCGCACCGGGATGCGTCCGTCGGCTGCCGTGCTGACGTCGATCGTGGCCGCGCTCATACGGCGACCTCCTCGCGGGTCTCGGTGGGCGTGGCGGCGTTCGCGGTGGAGCCGGCGCGGTGGCCGGTGAGGGAGAGGAACACCTCGTCCAGGCTGGGCAGTTCGGTGGTGAGGGAGGTCAGCGTGACGCCGCGGGCGCTGACCGCGCCGATGACGGCCGTCAGCTGCTCGTCGCTCAGCACCGGGACCAGGATCGAGCCGCGTTCGGCGTCCACGACGGTGGCGGCGAGGCCGGTGATGCCGAGCTCGTCCAGCCAGCCGGCCAGCGGGCGCAGTTGCAGCGGGTCGGCGGGCCGGATCCGCAGGGTGCGGCCGCCGACCCGGGCCTTCAGCTCCTCGATGCCGCCGCCCGCGATTACCTTGCCCCGGTCCACGACGGTCAGCTCGGAGGCGAGCTGCTCGGCCTCCTCCATGTACTGGGTGGTCAGCAGGACGGTGACACCGTCTCCGACCATGGACTTGACCTCGGTCCACACCTCGTTGCGGGTGCGGGGGTCCAGCCCCGTGGTGGGCTCGTCGAGGAACAGCACGCTCGGCCGTCCGATCATCGACGCGGCGAGGTCGAGCCGCCGCCGCATGCCGCCGGAGTAGGTGGCCGCGGGCCGCTTGGCGGCCTCGGTGAGCGTGAACCGCTCCAGCAGCTCGTCGGCGCGCAGCCGGGCGTCCTTGCGGGACAGGTCGAGCAGCCGGCCGATGAGGTACAGGTTCTCCCAGCCGGGGAGCTTCTCGTCGACGGAGGCGTACTGGCCGGTGAGGCCGATCACCCGGCGCAGCTGCCGGGGCTGGGCCGCGACGTCGTAGCCGGCCACCGTCGCCCGGCCGCCGTCGGCGGCCAGCAGGGTGGACAGGATCCGGACGAGGGTGGTCTTGCCGGCGCCGTTCGGACCGAGGACTCCCATCACGGTGCCCTCGTGCACGTCGAGGTCGACCCCGTCCAGTGCCTTCGTCTCGCCGTAGTGCTTGACCAGCCCCCGGACGGTCACGGCGCTGCCCGCGCCGCTGGGGTTGTCGTGGATTCGCGTCATGCCGCAACAGTGGCAACCGCCGCCGACAGACTTCCGACAGACCGCCGACACCGGGCCGTCGGCGCCCGCGGGGACCGGCACACCGCCTGCAGAACGCCTACAGGCGGCCTACAGACCGCCGACAGAGCACCTGCAGAGGCCTGCTGCGCACCGACGGGTGGACACCGACCGGGGACGTGCGTCCCGGCCCGGCGTCCACCCGGTCGGCGCGGCGGCTCAGCTCAGTTCAGTGGACGCTGTGCTCGTCCAGCGGGAACGTTCCGCCGACGACGTCCTCGGCGAACGCCTTCGCCGCGTCGCCCATCACCGCACGCAGGTTCGCGTACTGCTTGACGAACTTCGGCACCCGGCCCCCGGTGAGCCCGAGCATGTCGGTCCACACCAGCACCTGGGCGTCCGTCTCCGGGCCGGCGCCGATGCCGACGGTCGGGATGTGCAGCACCCGGGTGACCTCGGCCGCAAGCTCCGCCGGGACCAGCTCCAGCACCACCGCGAACGCGCCCGCGTCCTGCACGGCCTTGGCGTCCCGCAGCAGCTGCTGGGCCGCCTCCTCGCCGCGCCCCTGCACCCGGTAACCCATGGCGTTCACGGACTGCGGGGTCAGGCCGATGTGCGCCATGACCGGGATGCCGGACTCCACCAGCAGTTCGATCTGCCGGTGCGAGCGCTCGCCGCCCTCCAGCTTCACGGCCCCGACGCCGGCCTCCTTCACCAGGCGCGTCGCCGAGCGCAGCGCCTGCACCGGACCCTCCTGGTAGGAGCCGAACGGCAGGTCGCCGACGATCAGCGCACGGGAGGTGCCCCGCACGACCGCCGCCGACAGCATGGTCATCTCGTCGAGGGTGACGGGCACGGTCGTCTCGTACCCGAGGTGGCAGTTGCCCGCGGAGTCGCCGACGAGCATCACGGGGATCCCGGCCTCGTCGAAGACGGAGGCGGTCATCGCGTCGTAGGCGGTGAGCATGGGCCACTTCTCGCCGCGTTCCTTGGCGAGAGCGATGTCGCGGACGGTGATTCGGCGGGTCCCCTTGCCCCCGTACAGCGCATTGCTGCCGTCGGTGGGCTTCTGCGGGGCATTGCGGGCAGCCGAGAGCTGCGTCATGGCAACGGCTCCTAACGTCATCTCGAGGCGCCCTCACGGCGTCCCCGGACCACTGCCCATGGTGGCACTTCGCCCGGGCGAGAGCCAGAGCGCCCCCTGTGGGTAAAACCTCAGTAAGAAACACGCCCCGGCCTTTCCGATACGAGACGGGTCCGTATCGGAAACGCTTAAGCTCGGCGCCATGACTACTCCTGCCGTCCCCACCGCTCCGCGGATACCGGAAGCGGTGCACCGGCGTCGTTGGGCGATCCTCGGCGTCCTGATGCTGAGCCTGCTGATCGTGGTGCTGGACAACTCGATCCTGAACGTCGCGATCAAGACGATCTCGACGCCCGCCCCGACCGGCCTCGGCGCCACCCAGAGCGAGCTGGAGTGGGCGATCAACGCCTACACGCTGGTCTTCGCGGGACTGCTGTTCTCCGCGGGCCTCCTAGGCGACCGGATCGGCCGCAAGAAGGTCCTGCTCGGCGGACTCGCCGTGTTCGGCATCGGCTCCGCTCTCGCGGCCGAGTCCGGCTCGCCCGCCCAGCTCATCGCCTTCCGCGCGCTGATGGCCCTCGGCGCCGCCTTCGTGATGCCCGCCACCCTCGCCGTCCTGATGAACGTCTTCGAGCGTGAGGAGCAGCCCAAGGCGATCGGCATCTGGGCGGGCGGCGTCGGCCTCGCCATCGCGATCGGGCCCATCACCGGCGGCCTGCTCCTCGCGCACTTCTGGTGGGGTTCGGTGTTCCTCATCAACGTGCCGATCGTGCTGCTCGCGTTCGGCCTGATGCTGTGGCTGGTGCCCGAGTCCCGCGACCCGAGCCCCGGCCGTCTCGACCCCGTCGGCGTCGTCCTGTCGGTCGTCGGCCTCGTCCTGCTCGTCTACGGCATCATCAAGGGCGGTGAGCTGGCCGACTTCACCGACCCGACCGTGCTCGTGACCATAGGGGCCGGACTCGCGGTCCTCGCCGCGTTCGTGGTGTTCGAGAAGCGCAGCGACCATCCCTCGGTCGACGTCGGGTACTTCCAGAACAAGGTGTTCTCGGCCGCGATCTGCGTCATAGCGCTCGTCTTCTTCGCGCTGATGGGCGTGACGTTCTTCTCGGTCTTCTACACCCAGAGCGTGCGCGGCTACACGCCGCTGCAGACCGGCCTGTTGCTGCTGCCGCTGGCCGCCGCCCAGCTGATCTTCGCGCCGCGCGCCCGGCTCGTCGTGGACCGCATCGGGGTCCGGGCCACGACCACGGCGGCGATGCTCCTCCTCACCGCCACCCTGGGGGCGTTCGCCCTGCTGGAGGCGGACACCCCGATCTGGCTGCTGGAGGTCGTCTTCTTCTGCATGGGCGCCGGAATGGCCCACATCATGACCCCGACCAGCGTGGTCATCATGCAGGCCCTGCCCCGCGAGAAGGCCGGCTCGGCCTCCGCGCTGAGCAACACCTTCCGCCAGGTGGGCGGCGCGCTCGGCATCGCCGTCCTCGGCTCGGTGCTGTCGACGTCGTACCGCGACGGCATCCAGGGCAGTCTCGGCGCGCTGCCGGAGGGCCTGCGCCACACGGCGGGCGAGTCGATCGAGGCGACGCCAGGGGGACATGGAGCGGGCGACCTCCGCCTACCTGGCGGCCAGGAGCGAGGCCGAAGAACACGGTGCGGTCGGT
>NZ_JBEPBI010000199.1:0-14693 GCF_040299045.1 Streptomyces sp. NPDC001027 | reverse complement strand
GCAGCACCCCTGAAGGCCCCCGGGCCATGGGGCTCCGGGGGAGGCACTGCGGTGCGCGGCAGGCTGGCGCCCCGCCCTCGCCGTGGACCGGCAGCCACGAGATGCCGGTACCGGACCGCTCCCGGCCGGGGCCTGACGCCCGGCTCGGTCGCGGGCCTAGGCCGCGCCGACGATCTCCGGGATGCGGAACGGCTTGCCGCAGCCCCCGCACACGATCGGCGCCTGGGCCAGGACCGACGGCACGACCCGGACGTTGCGCCCGCAGTCGCAGACGGCCTTGACGCGGACGCCCCCGCCGGAGGAGCCGTGCCGGGCGGCCGGACCTCGGAAGGTGCGGGCGGTGTCGGCGGAGGTGGCCGCCGTGTGGGCCTTGAGGGCGCGCTGCAGCCGCTCGATCGTCGGGCGGTAGCGGCGCTTGGCCTCCGGGTTGAGCGTGACCAGGGAGAAGCCGCTGCTGGGGTGCGGTTCCTCGGGGTGGTCCAGCCCCATCTCCTCGGCGATCGCGAGGAATCTGCGGTTGTGGTAGCGGCCGGCGCGGGAGGTGTCGCGGACGCCGCGGGCTGCGGCGATGCCATGGACTGCCTCGTGAAGCAGTCGCTCGAAGGAGAGCTCGTGACCGCAGGCGGACGACGACTCCCCGATCAGGGACTCTGGCGCGGCGAGATCCGGCAGTTCGGGGTGGTACCGCTGAATGTCGGCCCACGCCTCTGCCAGCTCTGCGGCGAGAACTGGTGGTGTCTGTGTCGTGCTCACGTAATGACAACGAGCGGGGGTGCCCCGGTGTTCCTATTCCGGGGCATCCCAAATAATTTGCACGTACCCGTCAGTCGGTACTCATGCGTCCGGACGAGGGCGGGTGCGCTGATCTGCGGAGAAGCCTCACAGCTCGTATCAAGCTGGTGCGTAGTATCCGGTACGACCCGGCGCGTAGGCCTAGTCCGCGCGCCGGGGCGCGGAGGTCTCCCGGGGGCGCAAGGGGCGTTTCGGTCGCTCTCGCGCGCGAAGGGCGCTGCCTCAGTAAGCGCGTGCGACGACCGCGAGGTTACCGGGGGCGTCCTCGTCGTCCGGCACCGACCCGTCCTCGGCGACGAGACACCGTACGGTCAGCGAGCGCTCGGCCAGTCCCGCCTCGCCTTCTTCGCCCAGGGCCGCCCACGGGACGCGCGCCCAGCCGCCGGCGCCCACCGCCTCGACGGCCTCCTCGACCGTCGAGACGTCCGCCGTCCGCGACTCGCGGCGCTCGCGCGACTGCCGGAGCAGCAGGGCCTGGTCCTGCTCGAGGACGGCGGGCAGCAGATCCGCCAGCGCGTCGACCGCCGCCGGCTCCTTGCCTCCCGGGATGCGTCGGACCAGCGTCGCCGTGCCGCCGGGCAGGTCGCGGGGCCCGATCTCGACCCGCACCGGCACGCCCTTGAGCTCCCAGTCGACCGCGCGCCGGCCGAACGGCACGTCGGTGCGGTCGTCGACCCGGACCCGCAGCCCGGCCGCCGTCAGCCGGTCGCCGAGCTCGCGGACCTTGGCCAGAACCGCCTCGTCGCCCTTGACCGCCAGGACGACGACCTGGATCTGCGCCAGCCGCGGCGGCACCCGCAGCCCGTCGTCGTCGCCGTGGGTCATCACCAGGGCGCCGATCATGCGGGTGGTCGAACCCCAGGAGGTCTGCCAGACCAGCTCCCGTGTGCCGTCCTTGGACAGGTACCGGGTGTCGAAGGCCCTGGCGAAGTTCTGGCCCAGCTCATGGCTGGTGACCATCTGGAGGGCCTTGCCGTCGCCCATCATGCTTTCGAGGGTGAGCGTGTTGACGGCGCCCGCGAAGCGCTCCTTCGCCGTCTTGCGGCCGGCGACGAAGTCGATCGCGAGCACGTTCTCCAGGAAGTCGCCGTAGACCTCGCGATGGATGCGGGCGGCGAAGTCGCGAGCCTCCTCGTACGTGGCGTGCGCGGTGTGGCCCTCCTGCCAGAGGAACTCCGACGTGCGCAGGAAGAGACGCGGGCGCAGCTCCCAACGGACCACGTTGGCCCACTGGTTGATCAGCAGGGGCAGGTCCCGGTAACTCTGCACCCACTTGGAGAAGTACTCGTTGACGATGGTCTCGGAGGTGGGCCGCACAACCGCCGGCTCCTCCAGCTCCTTGCCGCCGCCGTGCGTGACCACCGCCAACTCGGGGGCGAATCCCTCGACATGGTCCGCCTCGCGGGTGAGATAGGACTGCGGGATCAGCAGCGGGAAGTACGCGTTCTCCGCACCCGTCCGCTTGATCCGGGCGTCCATCTCCGCCTGCATCCGCTCCCAGAGCCCGTACCCGTACGGCCGGATCACCATCGTGCCGCGCACCGGGCCGTTGTCGGCCAGTTCCGCCTTGCCGATCAGATCCTGGTACCAGCGGGGGAAGTCCTCTCCCCGCGGGGTGAGAACGGGTGCCTTTGCCATGGCGAGATGGTACGGGTCCACATTGCCGGAATGTGAATTCTCGCCACCGGCACATGCCGTCCTCAAGCAGGGCTCCGCTACCCCTGGACGCGGCCGCGGACGGGGAGTTACCTGGCATACGGGGGCGGTGCCGGAGCACTGCACGGGGGCCCACTGATCGGGTACAGACGCAGACTCTCGGCGGATTGGGGCGCTTTTCCATGACACCTGTGCTCGTGCGACAGCACCTGCCTCACGCGGGGCCGGCGCCCCGCGAGGATCAGGGTGCACGCGCGCGTGACTGGTCCGAGATCCAGGAACGGATGCTGGTTCCGCTCTACGAGGCCGTCTACGAGCGGCTGGACGTGGGGCCGCGCACCCGGCTCCTCTCCCTCGGCTCCGGCTCCGGCCTCGCCCTGGTGATGGCGGCCTCCAGGGGCGCGGCCCTCACCGGCGTCGAGTCCTCCTCCCCCGCACTGCTGGCCCTCGCGCGCGAGCGGCTGCTTCTGCGGGAGGGCTCGGGGACGCACGCGCGTGCGGACGTCCGGCTCACCGACCGGTTGCCCACGGACCGGACGGAGGCGCAGACGCCCCCGTACACCCTGGTGACGGCCTTCGAGCCGATCGGACGCGTGGCGGGCGACACGGAGGAACTGGCCGCGCTGCTCGCGGCGGCGACGCCGCTCGCCCGGCGCGGCGCGCCCGTGGTGCTCGTCGGCTGGGGCCCGCCCGAGCGCTGTGCCACCACGGCGGTGCTCCGGATCGCGGCCGGGGCGGCGGACCAGGACCGCGGCACGGTCCGACTGCGGCCCGCGCTCCGCGACGATCTCGAGGACGTCGCCCGGCGGGCCGGGCTGCGGCCGGACGGATCGGGCCGGGTGGCCTGTCCGTTCGGGTACGCCGACCTGGACAGCGCCCTCAAGGGACTGCTCTCGACGGGCCTGTTCGACGCGGCGGTCGCGGCGACGGACCAGGCGCAGGTCGAGAAGGAGACGGCGGAGGCGCTCCACCCCTACCGGCGGCCGGACGGCACGGTCTGGATGCCGAACGTGTTCCGGTACCTGATCGCCCGGACTCCGTGAGCGCACGCCCCGCGCGGCCGCAGGCCCGGCAGGTTTCGGTCCGGCCGCACGTCCCGGTCCGGCTGCACGTCCCGGTCCGGCTCTCACGTCGGCCTGCGAGTGAGCGGGTCCGCGGCCGGGGCCATGACCGGGTCGGGCCCTAGGCGTCCTTCTTGGCGAGCCGGGTGACGCCGGCGATGCGGTACGCGTCCGCCTCCTCCAGCGTCTCGTGCTCCAGGAGCGCCAGGGCCAGGGCGTCCAGCTGTCCGCGGTGGTCGCGGAGTTTGCGGCAGGCCTCGTCGTAGCACTCGTCGACCAGGCGTCGCATCTCGCTGTCGATGACGTCCAGGGTCCCCGGGGCCGCGGCGAGGCCGTAGGCCTGCTGGGCGTCGTTGGGGAGGGCGGAGAGGCGGCCCACCCGCTCGCTCATGCCCCACCGCGCGACCATCCCGCGCGCGATGTTGGTGACCTGCTCCAGGTCGTTCTCGGCGCCGGTCGTGACGACGCCGTAGACGATCTGTTCGGCCGCCATGCCGCCGAGGGCGCCGATGATGCGGCCGCGCAGATACTCCTCGGAGAGCGCGTACCGCTCGACCTCCGGGGTCGACATGGTCACGCCGAGAGCGCGGCCGCGCGGCACGATGGTGACCTTGCGGACCGGGTCGGCGCCCGGTTGCAGCATGCCGAGGAGGGCGTGGCCGCTCTCGTGGAACGCGGTGCGCCGGCGGTCCTCCTCCGGCATGATCAGCGTGCGCTCGGCCCCGAGCTGCACCTTCTCCAGCGCCTCGGACAGGTCGGACTGCGTCACCTGCTCCTGTGACCGCTTGACGGCGAGCAGCGCGGCCTCGTTGGCGAGGTTGGCCAGATCCGCTCCCGTCATGCCCGGGGTGGTCCGCGCCAGCCGGGCGAGGTCCACGTCCGGTGCGAGCGGGATCTCGCGGGTGTGGATGGCGAGGATCGCCTCGCGTCCGGCGCGGTCCGGCGGGGAGACGCTGACCACCCGGTCGAAGCGCCCCGGTCGGGTCAGCGCCGGGTCCAGGATGTCGGCGCGGTTGGTGGCCGCGATGACGATGACGCCCTCGGCCCCCGAGAAGCCGTCCATCTCGGTGAGGATCTGGTTCAGCGTCTGCTCGCGCTCGTCGTGCCCGCCCACCGAGGCGCCGCCGCTGCGGATGCGCCCGATGGTGTCGATCTCGTCGATGAAGATGATCGAGGGCGCCACCTTGCGGGCCTCGGCGAACAGTTCGCGCACGCGGGACGCGCCGACGCCGACGATCATCTCGATGAACTCGGAGGCCGAGGCGGAGAAGAACGGCACGCCGGCCTCACCCGCCACCGCGCGCGCCAGCAAGGTCTTGCCGGTGCCCGGCGATCCGGCGAGCAGCACGCCGCGGGGCATCTTCGCGCCCATCCGGCGGTAGACCTCCGGGTGTTCGAGGAAGTCGACGACGTCGTCCAGCTCACCCTTGACCTCGTCGATGCCGGCCACGTCGGCGAACGTCGTGCGCCGGCCGTCGGGCCGCAGGCCCACCGGTTTGGGCGGCGTCTTACGCCCGAGCATGCCGCCCGCGCCGGCCGGACCGCCGCCGTAGCGCCGGGCGAAGAAGATCCACACGGCGACCAGGAGCACGATCGGCACCAGCGAGAGGAGCAGGTTGGCCAGCAGACTGCGCTGCTGCACGACCGGCCGGGCGGTCACCGTGACGTGCTGGCGGTCCAGGCTCTGCCAGAGGTCGTCGTCCGCGAAGGCCGGCCGCTGGGTGGTGAACTTGGTGTACTGGCCGCCGCCGTCCGGGTCGTCGCGGGCCTTCTTGAGCTGGCCCTGGATGGCGTCGCCCTTGGAGTAGATCTTGTCGACGTTCCCGGCGTCGACCTGCCGGCTGAACTCCGTGTAGGAGATCGTCGGCTCGTCGCCGCCGCCGAGGTAGTTCAGTCCGACGTACACCAGCAGGAAGACGATCACCGCGGTGACGGCCAGCCCCCACCAGCGGCCGCGCGTCTTCCTGCCGTCCGGGGGGCGTCGACCGTCGTCCGGGGTGCCCTCGGTGCGCCACGGCTGGTCGGGGGCCTTGCGCTCCGGAGCGGCATTGCTCATATCTGGACGCTACGACAGAGCGCCGGGCACGGCACGCGCTGAGGGACGCTCAAGGACCGCCCCGGGACGCTCAGGAATGGGCAGGGACGCGCAGGAAATGCTCCGAGGGCGCCCTCCGTCGCGGGAGGACGCCCTCGGAGGCAGAAGTCGGCTGAAGGACTCGGGGACGTGCTCAGCCCATGAACTTCTTGAACTCGTCGGGCAGCTCGAAGTCCTGGGCGCCCTGCTGCGGCAGACCGAGCGCGTTGCCGCCCTGGGCCTGTGCCTCGCGGCGCTGGGCCGCCTCCAGCTCCTGCTGCTTGCGCTTCATCGGGTTGCCGGAGCGCTGCTTGCCCTTGGCCTGCTTCGGCTGCTTCCGCTGCCGGCCGGCGCCGCCCCCCATGCCCGGCATTCCCGGCATCCCGGGCATGCCGCCGCCCTGGGCCATCCGGGACATCATCTTGCGCGCCTCGAAGAACCGCTCGACCAGCCCCTTCACGGCACTGACCTCGACGCCGGAGCCCTTGGCGATGCGGGCGCGGCGCGAGCCGTTGATGATCGTCGGGTCCTGGCGCTCGCCCGGGGTCATCGACTTGATGATCGCGGCGGTGCGGTCGACGTCGCGCTCGTCGAGATTGGCGATCTGGTCCTTGATCTGGCCCATGCCGGGCAGCATGCCGAGCAGCTTGGAGATGCTGCCCATCTTCCTGACCTGCTCCATCTGGGCCAGGAAGTCGTCCAGGGTGAAGTCCTGGCCCTTCTTGGACGCCAGCTTGGAGGCCATCTTCTCGGCCTCTTCCTGACTGAACGTCTTCTCCGCCTGCTCGATCAGGGTGAGCAGGTCACCCATGTCGAGGATGCGGGAGGCCATCCGGTCGGGGTGGAAGGCGTCGAACTCGTCGAGCTTCTCGCCGTTGGAGGCGAACATGATCGGCTTGCCGGTCACCGAGGCGATCGACAGGGCCGCGCCGCCGCGGGCGTCGCCGTCCAGCTTGGACAGCACGACGCCGTCGAAGCCGACGCCGTCACGGAAGGCCTCGGCGGTGTTGACGGCGTCCTGGCCGATCATCGCGTCGACGACGAAGAGGATCTCGTCGGGCGAGACCGCGTCGCGGATGTCCGCGGCCTGCTGCATCAGCTCGGCGTCGATGCCGAGACGGCCCGCGGTGTCCACGACCACGATGTCGTGCACCTTGGCCTTGGCGAACTCGATGGAGTCCCTGGCGACCTGGACCGGGTCTCCCACGCCGTTGCCCGGCTGCGGGGCGTAGACGGCGACGCCGGCGCGCTCGGCGACGACGCTGAGCTGGTTGACCGCGTTCGGGCGCTGGAGGTCGCAGGCGACGAGCAGCGGCGAGTGGCCCTGCTCCTTCAGCCAGCGACCGAGCTTGCCCGCGAGGGTCGTCTTGCCGGCGCCCTGGAGGCCGGCCAGCATGATCACCGTGGGCGGCTGCTTGGCGAAGCGCAGCCGGCGGGTCTCACCGCCGAGGATCGTGACGAGTTCGTCGTTGACGATCTTCAGGACCTGCTGCGCGGGGTTCAGGGCCTTGGAGACCTCGGCGCCGAGGGCGCGCTCCTTGACGTTCTTGATGAACGTGCGGACGACCGGCAGGGCCACGTCCGCCTCGAGGAGGGCGATGCGGATCTCGCGCGCCGTGGCGTCGATGTCCGCTTCGCTCAGGCGCCCCTTGCCGCGCAAGTTCTTGAAGGTCGCTGAGAGGCGATCGGAGAGAGTATCGAACACGGCGGCGTCGGTCCTCGGTGTCGGGGGCGGTCTGAGCGTCTTCCAGGGTATCCGGCCGCGCAAGACATTCGTCCCCGCCCGCTGCATTCGGCGGGCGGGGACGGGCCGCGCGGCGCGCGATCACGCCCGCAGCGTCTCCTCCAGCTTCCGGGCGACGGCGACGGCCTCGTCGCCCGGCAGGGGCGCGCCGTCCGTTCCGGTGACGTAGAAGGCGTCCACGGCGTTCGCGCCGAGCGTGGAGACGTGCATGCTGCGCACCCGCAGGCCCTCGTCCTCCAGCGCCCGGCCGATGCGGAACAGCAGCCCCGGCGCGTCCTGGGCGCGCACCTCGATGACGGTGGCGTGCCGGGAGGCCGCGGAGGCCACCGTCACGCGCGGCGGCGGGGCCACCACGCCCCGTCGGCGGGGGTAGGCGGCGTCGCGCTCGGCGAGCCGTCCGGCGATGTCCAGCGAGCCGTCCAGGGCGCGCACGAGGTCGGCGCGCAGCCGGGCCGCCTGGGGCAGCGAGCCGTACTCGGCGGCGACCCGCCAGTTCAGCAGCAGGACCGAGCCGTCGACGCCGTCCGGGAGGTCCTGGGCGCGCAGCTCGGCGGTGCGCACGGTCAGCCGGTGCACGGCGAGGACGCCGGCCACCGCGGGCAGCACGCCCTCCTGGTCGGGCACGGCGATGAGCAGCTCCACGCCCAGCGGCTCGGGGTCGCCGGCCGGCTGCTCCCCCGCGGTCTCGGCGGGCGGCTCGGTCTGGGCGCGCAGCGCCAGCACCGGGCTGCCGGTGGCGACCGCCTCGATGGCGAGGCGTTCCTGTTCGGCGGTGGGCGCGGTGTCGTCCGGCTCGTCCGGCTCGTTGCCTGCGAGGACCGCCGCGACCCGTTTGACGAGGTCCGCCACGAGCGAGCCCCGCCAGGACGACCAGGCCGCGGGCCCGGTGGCCAGCGCGTCCGCCTCGGTGAGGGCGTGCAGCAGTTCCAGCGTGCCCTGCGAGCCGACCGCCTCGGCGACCGCGCGCACGGTGGCCGGGTCCTCCAGGTCGCGCCGGGTGGCCGTGTCGACGAGCAGCAGGTGGTGGCGGACGAGGGCGGCCAGCACGGTCACGTCGGCGCGGTCGAAGCCGATGCGGGCGGCCACGTCCTTGGCGATGATCTCGCCGGCCACCGAGTGGTCGCCGGGCCAGCCCTTGCCGATGTCGTGCAGCAGCGCGGCGACCAGCAGGAGGTCGGGCCGGTGGACGCGGCGGGTGAACTCGGAGGCGCGCACCGCGGTCTCGATGAGGTGCCGGTCGACGGTCCAGATGTGCACGGCGTTGCGCTGCGGCCGGCAGCGGACCCGCTCCCAGTCGGGCAGCAGGAGCGTGATCAGCCCCTCGGCCTCCAGCGCCTCCCAGACCTCGACGGTGGGCTGACCGGAGCCGAGCAGGGTCACCAGCTGCTCGCGGGCCTCGGCGGGCCACGGCGTGGGCAGCGGGCGCACGGTGGCGGCGAGCCGCCGGACGGCGTGCAGGGACAGCGGCAGGCCGGCCTGCGCGGCGGCGGCCGCGGCGCGCAGCGGGAGCACGGGGTCGCGTTCGGGGCGGGCGGCGCGGGCGAGCACTGCCTCGCCGTCCTGTTCGACGACGCCCTCGGCCAGCGGGGACCGCTCGGGCGCGGGTTTACCGCCCCCGAGTATGGCGCGCAGCCGCGGCCGCACGGCGCGCGAGCGCAGGACGCGCCCGACCTCGCGCCACGTGACGTCGCTGGCGTAGGAGATGACCCGGGCCGCCTCGTACACCTGCCGCAGCAGGGTGTCGGCGTCCAGCAGGTCCAGTTCGGCGGCCACCTGGTCCTGCTCCTGGAGCGCGAGGCGGTCGGTGGCGCGGCCGGTGGCCAGGTGGAGGGCGTCGCGTACGTCGAGGAGCCGGCGGCGGGCGTCGGCGAGGCCCTCGCGGGGGGCGTCGGCCAGCCAGGAGGCGGCGACGGCGCGCAGCGCGGTGGCGTCCCGCAGTCCGCCGCGCGCCTCCTTCAGGTCGGGTTCCAGCAGGTACTGCAGCTCGCCCTGGCGTTCGGCGCGCTCGGCGCACAGCTCCTGGAGTTCGGGCAGGCGCCTGGGGGCCTGGTTGCGCCAGTCGGCGAGGACGGACGTGCGCAGTCCCGCGGTGAGGCCGAGGTCGCCGGCGAGATGGCGGGCGTCCAGCAGGCCGAGCTGGACCTTGAGGTCCTCGCCGGCGGTCTTGCGGGCCTCCGCCGGGGTGCGGACCGAGTGGTCGAGGGCGAGGCCCAGGTCCCAGACGGGGTACCAGAGGCGGTCGGCGAGGGCGGCGACGGTCTTGGCGTCGGCGCCGTCGTGCAGCAGCAGCAGGTCGAGGTCGCTGCGCGGGGAGAGCTCGCCGCGGCCGTAGCCGCCGACGGCGACCAGGGACACGCCCCGCAGTTCCTCGGCGCCGGCCGTGAAGAGCCCGGCCAGCCAGTCGTCGGTCAGTTCGGCGAGGGCCGCACGGCGCGGCGGCCCGGACCGCGCCTCCTCGGTAAGGAGGCGCAGCCGGGCCGCCGCGTAGCCGCTGGGTCCCGAGTCCTCTGCATCCTTGCGCACGTCCGTACTCGTCACCCAGCGACTCCTGTTCTCTTCTGCCGTCAGAGCGCGTCCGGGCCGCGCTCGCCGGTGCGGACCCTTACGGCCGTCTCGACCGGGAGGGACCAGACCTTGCCGTCACCGATCTTGCCGGTGCGGGCGGCCTTGACGATGACGTCGATCAGCTGCTCGGCGTCGTCGTCCTCCGCCAGCACCTCGATGCGGATCTTGGGGACCAGGTCCACCGTGTACTCGGCGCCGCGGTAGACCTCGGTGTGTCCCCGCTGACGACCGTAGCCGCTGGCCTCGGTGACCGTCAGTCCGTGCACGCCGAAGGCCTGGAGGGCTTCCTTGATCTCGTCCAGCCGGTGGGGCTTGACGACGGCGGTGATGAGCTTCATGCGTCCACCTTCTTGCTCGCCCCGGCGACAGCGGTCGGGAGGGCGCTCGTGCGGGCGGCGCCGCCGCCGGCCCCGCTGAAGTCGTATGCGGTCTCGGCGTGCTCGGCCTGGTCGATGCCGGCGATCTCGTCGTCCTCGGAGACCCGCATGCCGATGGTCTTGTCGAGGAGGAAGGCGAGGATCGCGGAGACCACCAGCGAGTAGGCGAGGACCGCGAACACTCCGGCGCACTGCTTCCACAGCTGGTCGAAGGAGTGGTCGCCGTAGAAGACGCCGGTCGCGGTGGACTGGCCCTTGCCGGTGGCGAAGAAGCCGATCAGCAGGGAGCCGATGACACCGCCGACGAGGTGGACGCCGACGACGTCGAGCGAGTCGTCGTAACCGAACTTGTACTTCAGGCCGACGGCCATGGCGCAGAGCAGACCGGCGATGGCGCCGACGGCGATCGCGCCGAGCGGGGAGACCGCTCCGCCCGAGGGGGTGATGGCGACCAGACCGGCGACCGCGCCGGAGGCGGCGCCCAGCGTGGTGAACGCGCCGTGGCGGATCTTCTCGTAGATGAGCCAGGCCAGCATGGCGGCGGCGGTGGCGACCTGCGTGTTGACGAACATCAGCGCGCCGACGCCGTCGTCGTTGCCGAGCCACGAGCCGGCGTTGAAGCCGAACCAGCCGAACCACAGCAGACCGGCGCCGAGCATGACCAGCGGCAGGCTGTGCGGGCGCATCGGGTCCTTCTTGAACCCGACGCGCTTGCCGATGACGAGGATCACGCCGAGGGCCGCGGCGCCGGCGTTGATGTGGACGGCCGTGCCGCCGGCGAAGTCGATGACGCCCAGCTCGAAGGCCCAGCCGCCGGCGCCCCAGACCCAGTGCGCGACCGGGAAGTAGACGACCGTGGCCCACAGGGCGACGAACAGCGCCCAGGCGGAGAACTTGACGCGGTCGGCGAGCGCGCCGCTGATCAGGGCGGGCGTGATGATCGCGAACATCATCTGGAAGACCATGAACACGAAGATCGGGATGGTGTAGCCGTCCCACAGCTCCGTCAGACCGATGTTGCTGAGACCGAGCCAGTCCGAGTTCCAGCCGATGAGGCTGCCGGAGTCGGTCCCGAAGGCGAGCGAGAAGCCGTACAACACCCACAGGATGGTGACGATCCCGATGCTGATGAAGCTCATCATCAGCATGTTCAGCGTGCTTTTGACGCGGACCATGCCTCCGTAGAAGAAGGCGAGGCCCGGGGTCATGATCAGCACCAGGGCGGAACAGATGAGCATGAAGCCTGTGTTCGCGGAGGACAGCTTGGGTGCCTCCGCGGCAAGCGTGATGGCTGCTGCCATCGGCGTCTCCTCGTCGTAGTACGGCCCCGTGCGGGCGAAGCCAGAGCGGGTTCGTGAGGGTGTGGGCCGGTTATGCGCCATGAGATTCGCGCAGTGCGGTTTCGGTGGAGGCCCCTCGTTGTTTCGCCGCCGTGACGAAGGCGCCGTGTGCGTTACGCCTCGGTGAACTGGCTGATGTTCGACGAGCGGATCGTTATCGTGGCGCAACCTTCACTGAAGGCAGGAAACCGGCCGCGGACGGCCTTCCGATGACCTGGCATGGGGGAGCCGAGTCGGGCAGTTCGGGAGGACCGGCCGCGGCCGGGGTTCTGGGGTTTTCGCCCGGTGGACCGCTGTCGGCGGCCGGGCGGGCGGGGTGCTTCAGACCGCTTCGGCCGTCTCCGGCAGCTCGACGGTGAGCCGCGCGGTCAGGTCCACGACCTCGGAGAGCTCGCCGAAATCGCGTACGGCGCTGTCGACCGTCTTTCGGATACGAGTGTTGACGCGCTCGGAGCGCACCTTCTTGGCCTCCTTCATGGCCTGCGTGGCGAGAACCGTGCTCTGCTCGGGCTCGCGCTGCAGCAGGTGGACCGTGGCCATGCCGATCAGGTTCAGCACATAGGAGCGCTGGTGGTCGCCGTCGCCCGCGAACAGTTCGACGGCCCGCCGCATCAGGGGCTCGGCCAGCGAGGCGTAGGCGGGGCTGCGGCCGGCCACGTAGGCGAGGTCGCGGAAGGAGTGGCTGTTCTCGCCGTGCAGCTCCGCCTCGGAGAAGAAGCGGATCCAGTCGGGGTCCGGCTCGTCCCACTCGTCGGTCTCGGCGAAGGTGTCCTCGGCCATCCGGACCGCGCGCTTGCACCGGCCGGGCTGGCCCATGTTGGCGTAGGCACGGGCCTCCATCGCATACAGCATGGACTGGGTGCGGGGGCCTGCGCAGTCGCGGCTGCCGTACTGGGCGAGGTGGATCAGCTCCAGCGCGTCCTCCGGGCGGCCGAGGTGGATCATCTGACGGCTCATGCTCGACAGCACATAGCTGCCGAGCGGCCGGTCCCCGGCCTCCTTCGCCGCGTGCAGGGCGAGGACGAAGTACTTCTGCGCGGTCGGCTGGAGCCCCACGTCGTAGCTCATCCAGCCGGCGAGCTCGGCCAGCTCGGCGGCGACCTTGAACAGCCTGCGCGAGGTGGACTCGGGCTGGGGCTCCTGGAGCAGGTCGGTCACCTCGTGCAGCTGCCCGACGACCGCCTTGCGGCGCAGACCGCCGCCGCACTGGGCGTCCCACTGCCGGAACATCACGGTGGTGGACTCCAGCAGGTCCAGCTCGGGCCGGGAGAGCCTGCCGCGGGCCCGGCTGGTCGGGACCGACTCCGGCTCCTCGACCGGCGCGGACGGCGAGGGGACCAGCCAGCGCTGCATCGGCTCGATGAGGGACGGCCCTGCGCACAGGGCCAGCGACGTGCCGAGGAAGCCGCGGCGCGCCAGCATCAGGTCGCTGCGCGAGAACTCGCTGAGCTGGGCCACCGTCTGCGGGGCGGTCCACGGCAGGTCGACGCCGGTCGCGGAGGGCGCCTGCCGGGCGGCGCGCAGTCCGAGGTCCTCGACCGAGACGACGCAGCCGAACCGCTCGGAGAACAGCTCGGAGAGGATCCTGGGGATGGGCTCGCGAGGGTTCTCGCCGTCCAGCCAGCGGCGCACGCGGGAGGTGTCGGTGGAGATGTGGTTGGCGCCCAACTGACGCGCTCGGCGGTTCACTTGACGTGCGAGCTCGCCCTTCGACCAGCCGCTGCGCACGAACCACGACGTGAGCAGCTCGTTCGGGCGCCTGTCCGCGCTCGCAGCGTTCGTCCCGCTTCCGCCGTTGCCGCTCACTGGAACGCCCCCATCCCTGAGACCACTTGTCACTGAGTGCGCCAAGCCTTATCAGAATGCCGGTAAATAGAGCCCGCCGTACGGCACTTGTCACCCTTCGAACGGAAACCCGACTTGCCTCCGGCATACCCACGAGCGCAAGCACCCACAGGACCCGCCTACTCAAAGTAATCCTACGATCACGGTCCCAGCCACGGCGATCCCGGAAACGCCACCATTCGCCACCCCTTCGAATGAACTCCGGGCGACCTGTACGCGATTCACTTGACAGAGAACAGCCAGGGTGAGCGGAGCGAAGCACTCAGGGGCGCGCAGAGCCGAGCCCACCACCCGCGGCACTCCAGGGCGCTGCCTGGATCGGGCGGCCCCGGGGAAGCGGAAGCACACAGAGTCACGGTGCTCGACCGCTGCGTAACCAGCGGCGCGCAGGACCCGTTGGAGGGGGCATGGGCTTCACGATCGGCGGCATTCGCGAGATCCGCTCCGGCGCGCGCAGGCGCGGTCGCTCGTCCGAGTGCACCGCCGTCGCCGAGTTCACGGGGCTGTGGGGCTGGGACGCGGTGCCCGGCGCCCGGGCCGCAGCCGGCGTCTGCTCCTGCGGACGCCCCGGTTGCCGTCAACCGGGGGCACACCCCCTGGAGTTCGCCCCGCGCGTCCCGGCCGGCGCCACCCTCGACGACGTCGGCAGGACCTGGGGCGGGTTCCCGGGCGCCGCGGTGATGCTGCCCGTCGGGCGCACGTTCGACGTGCTCGACGTCGCCGAGTCCGCCGGGCGGCGGGCCCTGGTCCGCCTCGAGCGCATGGGCCTGCCCCTCGGCCCGGTCATCGCCACCCCCGAAGGCCGCACCCAGTTCTTCGTCGCCCCCGGCGCCGCCGCCGAGCTGACGAACCTGCTCTACCGGATGGGCTGGGACGATCCGGCCGCCCTCGACCTGCGCGGCCTCGGCCCCGGCGCGTTCATCACGGCCCCGCCCTCCGACCGCGGCGGTCTCGGCCCGGTGCGCTGGCTGCGTCCGCCCGCGCTGGACTCGGCGACCCGCCCGCCGGAGGCCCGGCTGCTGCTGGGGACGCTGGCGTACCTGGCCCACCGGTCACGCGCCCGGCGCCCGCGGGAGCCACTCGGCCGCACCGCCTGACGCCGCCCGGCGCCGCCCGCCCGCCTGACGGGGGGCCGCTCGAAGACCCCGCACACGACCGCCCGGGCCCCGGGGAGCGCCCCTCCCCCGCAGCGGCCGACGGCGTACACAGCGAAGCGCCCGCTCCGACTGCACCTCGGAG
>NZ_JBEPBI010000198.1:0-14713 GCF_040299045.1 Streptomyces sp. NPDC001027 | reverse complement strand
CCCCACCGCAGGGCCTTTTCCCCACCGGCGTCGCCGGCGGCCGGGACCATGCACCGGCCGTCGGCGGAGGGCCAGCCGTGGGCCTGCGCCCCCCGGACGTCTGCCACCGCGCCGTCGGCGCCTACGGCGGAAACCTCCGTCAGGGCGCGGAAGGCGGGTCCGTGGAACAGCACGCCCTCGCCGTAGACAGGGGCCGCAGGTCCGCCGCCCGACGGGAGACTCCAGCTGCGCGCCGACCGTGCGCGGTCGGGTCCGGTGTCCGCCGTGGCCCGGTAGTGCGTCCGTGTCCCGCTCTCCAGGGTGAGTCGGAGGCAGGTGTCAGCGGTGGGTTCCCGCGTCGCCCGGACCGTGACCAGGTGCCCGTCGCCGCGGAAATCCGGCAGGCTCACGCCGCGCACCACCTCGACCTCGCGAAGGAGCACCGGTCCGGAACCCGTCTGATCTCGCGCGGCGGCGGCCAACCACTCGAGGGCCAGGGCCATCGGGAGCACGGGTGTGCCGGCGATCGCGTGGTCGGCCAGATGCGGATGGGTGTCCGCGACGATGCGCACCGCGCCCAGCGACACGCCTTCGGCGCCGGACCCCAGGGCGTCGGGCCGCCGTCCGGCTGCCAGGGTGACCCTCACGGGGCCGGCGCCTCCGTCGAGCTCCCGGACGAAGGCGGCGGCGCCCTCGTGCAAGGGGATGAGGTCGACGCCTTGGGCGCGGAAGTGCTCCCGCAGGGCAGGGCCCACCATGCCGCCGTCCCAGGGGCCCCAGGCCAGGGAGCGGACCACGCAGTCGGGTCGCTGCGCGGCGATGCGGGAGGCCACGTGTGCGAGGACCTCGTTGGCCATCGCGTAGTCGCTCTGCCCGGTGTTCCCGAACCGCCCCGCCACGGAGGAGAACACGCACACCGACCGCAGGGGGTCCTCGGCGGTGGCGTCGAGCAGGACCCGCAGGCCCTCTGCCTTGGTGCCGAAGACCATGTCGAACTGCTCGTCCGTCTTGTCCTCGATGCGGGCGTCCGCGAGTACGCCCGCCGCGTGCACCAGACCGGTGATGGCCCCCACCTCGGCACGCACCTGTTGCAGGGCCTCGCCCAGCGCCCGCGCGTCCCGTGTGTCGACGGGGACGTAGCGCACGGTGGATCCCGCGGCCTCCAGAGCCGCGATCGTGGCGCGCACCTCACGAACGGCCAGGACATGGGCGGCCTTTGCGCCGATCGCGGCCGGCCCGTGGCGTTCGGCGCCCGGTGCCGGCGGCAGCGCGGCGATCCGCCGTTTCAGTTCCGTCTCCTCCAGGACGTTCTTCAACTCCTCCGGTTCCTCGGAGAGTTCCGTACGGCCCAGGAGGACGAACGTCGGCCGGCGAGCCTCCGCCAGGGCGATCAGGGCCGCGGCGGTGACACCGCGGGCTCCGCCGGTGGCCACGATCACGGAGTCGGGGCCGACGCCGTGCGAGGCCGACGGCGCGGTCGGCGGCTCGGCGGCGTCCTGCTGCCGGTCTGTCAGCACCCAACGGCTGCCGTCCGCACGCAGGCCCACGTCGGCGCCGGCGCCTCCGTGCAGCAGTTCATGGGTGAGCACGCGGGCCAGTTCCTGCGGGGTGCGCCGGCCTCGCTCGCAGTCCACGGTCTTGGCCACCGTGCCCGGCCGCTCCTTCGCGACGGTCCTGGCGAGTCCGCTGAGGCCGCCCAGCCACGCCCGGTCCCCAGCGGCGCCTCCGAGGCCGAAGTCACCGCCGGTGTCCTGGATCGTCACCAGCACGTCGGGTCCCGCGGAAGCCGACGCCGCGTCGCGCACCGTGCGGAACACCCGCCGGTTCACCTCCAGCGCCTCCTGCGCCGAGCCGACCGGCCCCAGTCCGCCCAGGAGGATCAGCCCCCGTGTCCCAGGGTCGAAGGACGTGGTGACGGAGGCGGTGACACCGTGGCGGCGCAGTTCGCCGACCAGGGCCTCGGCGACCCCCGACCCGTCGTCCACCACGGCCAGGGAGCACTCCCTCAGTCCGGGGAGTTCCAGCCCCGGAGCCTCGGCTGCGACCACCTCGGTGACGGACCGGGACACCCTCGCCGCGTGGGCGCCGTCGTGCACCGGTTCGGACTCCGTCCGGGGACGGGCGGCGGAGTCGGCGACCGACGCCGAGGACCGAAAACGCGCCGCGATCTCGCCCAACGTCCGCAACCGCACGAGCTCCTCCGCCGACACCTCCGGCGCACCAGGCACCCGACGCCGCAACAGAGACAGAATCTCCACCCGCTTGATGGAATCGATCCCCAAATCAGCCTCGAGCTCCATACCCGGCTCAAGAATCTCCCGCGGATACCCCGTCCTCTCCGCGATCACCTCGAAGAACACCGCCCCCGCATCCACCCCGGCACCCGACTCCGCCTGGGGCACGGGAGAAGGCGCCGCGGCCGGGGCGTCGGCAGGCGGGGAGGGCGGCGGCGGGGCGGCGGACGGCGCCGCCAGGTCCGGAGCGACGATCGGGGCGGCGGCCGGTGTGGGGGGCAGCACCGCTGGAGACGGCTCCCCCATCGGCATCTCATGCGTCGGCGGCCCGGGAACGGCGCTGTGAAGGGCCGTTCCCATCATGCCGGCCAGCGCGTTGTCGGAGCTCCGCAGGAAGGCATGGTGAGCCTCGGCCATCAACCGCTGGTATTCGGAGTGGGCCTCGGCGGCATGACGCTGGGTTTCCTGAAAGGCGTGCACCCAGGTCCCGGAGTCCGCTGCTGCGTACCCTGCGCCGGGCGCGCCGTACGCATGGGTCGTGACGGTGAACGGCGCAGCGGTGAGTTCCACGGACGTGTCCCCCCACGCCGGAAGCGACGGTGCCGGCGGTGCGGGATGCTGGTGGGGGGCGGGAATCACCACGGGCTGCGGCTCGGGGGCGGGAATCACCACGGGCTGCGGCTGGGACGCGGACTGCGGCTGCGGCTGCGGCTGCGGCGCAGGCTCCGCCTCCGGTCCGCGCTCCGGCTCCCGTTCCGCGAGGGGAGCGGGAACCGTCGTCGCCGGCTCGGGAGAGCGGTAGTTCGTGCCCGACAGCGGGAAACTCATCCGGGGCGCTCGAAGCGGCCGGTCCTGCGCCGACGATGCGTACGGCTGCCACAGCGCTTCCAGATCCATGGGTGTTCCCGCCACCATGAGCTGTCCCAGGGCCTGCTGCAGCGCGGTCAGCCCGTGCCGGCCCTTCTGATCCAGGCTCACCGCGGTGTGGACGCGCTCGCCGAGGGTGTCGGCGACCATGCGGCTGAGCGAGGACCCGGCGCCGACCTCGATGAAGACCCGTACCCCCGCCGCGTACATGGCCTCGATCTCGTCGGCGAAGAGCACCGGCGAGACCAAATGGCTGGTCAGCCGCTCACGCACGCCCCCCGCGTCGGCCGGGTACACGGCCGCGTCGGCGTTGCCGTAGACATCGGTCGTGGGAGCACGGACCTCCATCTCGCCCAGTACCGCGGCGAACGGCTCACACGCTTCCTTCAGCAGCGGTGTGTGGAAGGCCCCGGATGCCTGCAGGCGCCGTGCCGTCCCGCCGCGTTCGGCGAGCCGGGCCTCCAGTTCGGCGATGGCGTCGGCCTCTCCGGACAGCACGACCTGTTCGGGGCTGTTGCGGTTGGCGATCCATACCCGGCCTTCGTACTCCTCGGTGAGCCGGGCGGCGTCCCGTACGGCCTCTCCGCCGACGGCCAGCATGGCGCCGTCCGTGGTGGCGACTTCGTTCATCAGCTCGCCGCGGCGCCGCGCCAGACGTATCACCCCTGTCTCGTCCAGCACCCCGGCCGCGTGCAGCGCGACCAGTTCGCCGAAACTGTGACCCGCGAGGCAGTCCGGCCGGACGCCCAGAGAGCGCAGCACGGCCAACTGCGCCAGGCAGTGCACCGCCAGCGCGGGCTGGGCCCACTCGGTACGGGTGAGCAGCGCCTGTTGCGCCGCCTGATCCGCTTCGCTGAACACCGGCTGGGGGAAGACCACTTGGTGCAGCGGCCGGTCGCCGACGGAAAGCGAGGACGCCCGGTCCCAGGCAGCCCGGGCCTGCGGCAGGTGCATCGCCAGATCGGCCCCCATCCCGACGTACTGACTGCCCTGCCCGGTGAACAGCAGTGCCGTCCTGGCGGGTTCGGCCGGCTTCGGGTCGAAGCACAGTCCTCCCGGCAGGCGGGCGGGGACGTCGGGTGCGGCGCGCACCAGGTCCTCCAGCCGTCGTACCTGCTCCTCGAGGTCCGCCGCATCCCGTACGACCATGCCTGCCCTCGCCGTCTCTGCGGGGTCGAAGCGGAGCTGGGAGTTCCTGGCCTTCTCGGCGAACGGCCGGTCGTCCTCGGCCAGTCGCCGCCCCGCCTCGGCCAGAGCCTGCGACGAGTCGGCACTGAGGAGCACGAGTTCGGTGGGCGCGGTCCTGGTCCACGCGGCCTCGGTGCTCGCGGCGCCGGGCGTCGGCACGTACTCCTCCAGGGTGAGGTGGAAGTTGGTCCCGCCGAACCCGAAACTGGACACCGAGGCGCGCCGGGGATGGTCGTCGCCGCGAATCCACGGGCGGGCACGGGTGTTGAGGTAGAGGGGGCTGTCGTCCAGGCCGAGTCGGGGGTTGGGCCGGTCCACCTTGATGGTGGGCGGGAGGATCTTGTGCTGGAGTGCGAGGACGGTCTTCAGCAGGCCCGCGGCGCCGGCCGCGGACTTGGTGTGGCCGATCTGGGACTTGACCGACCCCAGCGCGCACCACTGCCGGTCGGTGCGGCCGGATTCGTCGAACACCGTGCGCAGCGCGCTGAACTCCGCGGCGTCGCCCGCCACGGTGCCCGTCCCGTGCGCCTCCACCAGCTCCACCGAGTCCGGCCCGTATCCCGCGGCCTCGTACGCCCGGCGCAGCGCTCGGGCCTGTCCGCCGGGCACCGGGGCGTAGATGGCCTGTCCCCGGCCGTCCGACGAGGTGCCGATGCCACGTATCACCGCGTAGACGCGGTCGCCGTCGCGTTCGGCGTCCGCGAGGCGTTTGAGCGCGAACATCACCAGGGCTTCGCCGAGCATGGTGCCGTCGGCCGTCTCGGCGAAGGGGCGGCAGTCGCCGGTCTTGGACAGCGCCGGGGTCTTGCTGAAACACATGTACATGACAATGTCGTTGAGGGTGTCCACGCCTCCGGTGACGACCATGTCCGCCGTGCCGAGGGCGAGTTCGCTGATCGCGCCGGACACCGCGGCCAGGGAGCCGGCGCAGGCGGCATCGGTGGTGTAGTTCGTGCCGTGCAGGTCGAAGCGGTTGGCGATCCGGCCTGCCACGACATTGCTGAGCAACCCGGGGAAGGTGGCCTCCTGCCACGGCACGTACTGGGCGGCGATCCGGTCGCACAGCTCCTCGGCCCGGGCCGGGGAGATCCCGCCGGCCGTCAGCGCTCGCAGCCAGACCGGACGCTGCATGCGGTTGCTCATGGTGTGCAGCAGTTCGAGGGCCGCGGTACCGAGGATCACGCTGACCCGCTCGCGGTCGAACGACTCGGAGCCGAAGACGCCGGCGTCCGCCAGCACCTGCTGGGCCACGGTCAGCGCGAGGAGTTGGGTGGTGTCGGTGGCCGGGACGGTGGCGGGCGGAATGCCGAAGGCGGTCGGATCGAAGGCCACGGGCGCGAGGAACGCCCCCCGCCGCCCGTAGGTGCGGTCCTCGGCGGTGGGATCCGGGTCGTAGTAGTCCTGGACCGACCAGTGGCTCTCGGGCACGTCGGTGATGAGGTCCCGGCCGGACATGACGGTCCGCCAGAACTCGGGGGCGTCCGACGCCCCGGGAGTGAGCGCACCGACGCCCACCACGGCGACGGGCGGCATCTGCGGACGTTGGCTTTCCATGGTTCTCCCTGTGCGGACGGGGTCCGCGAAGGTAGTGCCGAAGAGGGAAGGCGCGCGGCTCAATGTGGGGTGCACGCGCAGGGACGCGTCGGGACGCGCCCGCACGCAGACCGTCGGGGCGCACCCGCGCACAGAGGCGTCAGGACAAGGGGCGCGGACGGAATCCGAAGGCGGCCGGAGGGACCGCGACGCCGGCGGCGCGCAGTTGCTGGGCGCGGGTGACGACCGCCGCGCCCTCCAGGAGGTTGCGGCCGATCTGCACGACCGAGCGGTGTTCCGGCTGGGCGAGGAAGCTGCCGTGCGTCCAGCGGTTGAAGGCGCCCATGGCCGGCCCGCACCAGATCTGGTAGTCGTTGCGCCGGGACGGTTCGCCGCTGATGGCCCACTGGCTCGACCTGCCGAGATATGAGCGGAAGACCAGCGCCATCAGATGCCGTGGGTCGCGTTCGGCGCGCTCCACCTCGATCGCGTCGCGGTCCAGCCAGTACGCGCGGGTGGTCGCCCATGCCTCCTGGAAGCTCTGCCGCAGGATGTCGCGCTCCAGCCGGGTGCGGAGGTCCGCGGGAATCGCCTCCAGGGAGTCGTACGTCTGGTACGCCTCGTACAGTTGCGCGGCGCGCCCCGGGAAGAGCGTGCCTCGCCGCAACACCTGGAGTCTGACGCCCAGTTCGAACATGTCGGAGGCGGGCGCCATGCACACGTCCGCGATGTCCGCCGCCGCGAGGAGTTCCTTGCCCACCGCCGACAGGCCCGCCTCGGTGCTGACCTGGTTGACGGTACCGGTGACCACGTAGGCCGCGCCCGCGGCGAAGGCCGCGGCCACCGACCGGGGGGTGCCCAGCCCTCCGGCGGCGCCGACCCGGACGGGCGGCCCGCCGAACCGGGCGGCCAGGGTGGTGCTGAGGTCCAGCAGGACGGGCAGCAGCACGCTCAGCGGCCGGTTGTCGGTGTGACCGCCGCTGTCGGCCTCGACCGTCACATCGTCGGCGACCGGCGCCCGGGCGGCCAGCTCGGCCTCCGTCGGGGTGATGCGCCCGTTCGCCAGCAGGGCGTCGAGGATCGCCGGCGGCGCCGGCGACATGAACTGCTGCGCCACTTCGGGGCGGGACACCTTGGCGAACAGGCGGGTGCGCCGCACGATCCGGCCGGACCGGTCGGTGGTGAGCCCGCTCGCGGAGCAGCGGACGACAGCGGGGGTGAGAGCCATGTAGGCGGAGGCGGAGACGACCGGGACCCGGTGCGCGAGCAGAAGATCGGCCACCTTCTCCTCCAGGGCGGGTTCGCTGGGCGAATGGATCAGGTTGACGCCCCAGTTGCGGCGGCCCGCCAGCCGCCTGCCGAGTTCGGCCACGGCGGCCTCCACCCGTCGGTGGTCGAGGCCGCCGGCCCCGAAGAAGCCGAGCATGTCCGCCTCCGCCATGGCGACGACCATGTCGGTCGTGGCGATGCCGTTCGCCATCTCCCCGGCGACGTAGGGAAAGCGCACACCGTGGGCGATGCCGAAGGCCCGGTCGCCGAGCCATTCCGGGTAGCCGGGCGGCAGCGTTCCCACGAGCTCCGGACCTTCGCCGGGGGCGTCGAGGGCGTTGCCGGAGGCCGCGCTGTCGTCGAAGGCGATTCCGACGGCTCGCGTCCCTGGGTCCCGCACCAGGTGCAGTCGTTCCCTGAGCCGCTCCTGTACGCCCCGGACCAGGCCTTCTCCCGAGAAGACCGGTGCGGTCCGGGGGGCGGCGCCCGTGGTGCTCACCATGGTCGGTCCTTTCCGCGCACGCCGCCCGACCCGGTCTGCCGGTAGAGGTCGCGGGGCGCCCCGAGGGCATGGTCGTCGTGCCAGTCGACATGCAGTTCACGAGTGCGGAACAGCCATCGTCCGCGGTGGCGCTCACAGGCGTCCGTGTACCGGATCAGCCGGAGCTGCATCCGCTCGGTCTCGTCCTGGGGCCGGTAGACCTCGTGGGCGAGGCAGTACGTCTCGGCAGTGGCGCTGTCCCCTGCCAGCCGCACGAGGTGGTTGCCGACGAAGTGGCCGGTGACCGTGAAGGGGGCCACGGCCGCGAAGGCGTGCTCCCAACCGTGCCGTCCGTCCAGGACGATCGGCTCGCGTCCGTCGCCGGCCGGATGCGGGATGATCAACTGCCCGTCCTCGTGGAACAACTGCGCGAGGAGATCCGGGCGGCGGCGGTCGACGGCGTGGGCGTAGGCGTCGACGAGTTCCCGCAGGGCGATCCGGTCGGAGAGCTCCCGCACGGCCTGCCGGTCCGCGTCCTCGCCCGGTACGCCCCGGTCCGCGGACTCGCGCAGGAGCAACCCGACCGGCTCCTGCAAGGACCGGCCGCCGCCCGTCCCGTCCACAGATCTGTTGTCACCGCCCGGGCGGCGGCCGTCCCCGCCCTTCATCCGGCGACGGAGGCAGTGGTGGGAGGCAACCGAACCGGCAGCGCCAGTCCCGTCACGATCCGCTCGGCCATCGGCCGGACCAGTCCCACCAGCCTGCGCGTTCCCGCCTCGCCGAGCGCCTGCCACACCGGCAGCGCCAACCGGTCGGTGAGATCTTCGACGTCCTGCCTCGCGGCCCGGCCCGCGTCCGTCAGGGCGCCGTCGGGGTCCAGCAGCCCGCGTGCCCGCAGGCGTTCCTCGGCGGCGGCCCACTCCTCGTCGGTCCAGCCCCGCCGAGCCTGGATGCTCCGGCGGCGCTCACCACCGGCAGCGGTGATCGTGACCAGCGCCTCGACGCCGTCGAAGGGCGCCTGAGCCAGTGCGACGGCATGCCCGTCGCCGCGGAACTCCCTGATCGTCGTGAGAGCCTGCCACAGCGCCAGATGGGGTTCGTCCGGGAGGGCCAACGCCGCGTTGACCGCGCCGAGAGGGCGTGCCGGGACGGTGCACGCCATGGCCGCGGCCGCGGCGAGCCGGGCCGCCTCGGCCAGTTCGCGCCCCGAGACCGCGTCGCCGAGCAGGGCGCGCAGCGCCGCGTCCGCACCGAGCAGCCGTGCCTCCAGCACCTGCCCGGGCGTCGCCGTCTGCCAGGCCACGGGCAGTTCCGCGGCGACCATGGCCGGCTTGAAGTGGTAGAAGAGCGCGCTGACCAGGGGACCCCCCACGGCTCCCAGGGGCGCAGCGCGGCCGGCGAAGTAGCCGCTCCACGGCCGCGTCAGACCGAGGCCGCGGAATGCCTCCTGGGCCTGCGGAGTCAGGTAGGTCACGGCGTGGTAGACGTCGAGGACGCCGTGCGCCTCGCGGGCCAGGGCGGTGTCCACCGCGTCCCGGGTCATCGGTCCGCCCCCATGGAAGCCGGCTCCGCGGCGCCGGAGAAGTGGACGAGCCCGGACAGACCGCGCTTGTCGATCTCGTTGGCGACCATGATCCGCTGGATCTCGGAGGTGCCCATCCAGATCCTGTCGACCCGTACATCGCGGTACACGCGCTCCACCGGATTGCTGCGCAGGTACCCACGCCCGCCGAAGATCTGCACCGCCCGGTCCGCCACCCGGCCGGCCGCCTCGGTGGCGGAGATCTTCGCCATGGCGACCTTGGCGTTGAGCGTTCTGGGGTCACCGCCCTGGTCGATGTCCCAGGCCAGCTGATGGACGAAGGTGCGGTTGACGGCGATGTCGATCACGGAGTCGGCCAGCATGGCCTGGATCAGCTGGTGCCTGATGATGCGGTCGCCGCCCTGCTCGCGTTCCCGCGCCCAGTCCGTGGCATGGCTCAGCGCCCGCTCCGCCGCCCCCACGGCGTGTGCCGCCACCAGGACCCGCTCCTCGAAGAACGTCTCCTGCGTCAGCCGGAACCCCTCGCCCACCTCTCCCAGCACCGCGTCCTCGCCGACCTCTACGTCGGTGAACGAGAAGTTCGGGTGCGCGTAGGCGAAGTTGTGGGTGTAGTGGGGCATGTCGAGGAGCTCCACGCCCGGCGCGTCGCGGTCCACCAGGAACATCGTCGGCGCGTTGTCCGGCTGGACCAGGGCGAGCACCAGGAAGTAGTCGGCGATGTCCCCCAGGGTGACGAACCACTTCTCACCGGTGATGCGATAGCCGCGACCGCTGCGCACCGCGGTGGTGGCGAGGCGGCGCAGATCGGATCCCGCCTCCGGCTCCGTGATGGCGCGCCCGCCGAAGCGTTCGCCGCGGATCTCGGGGAGGACATAGCGCTCCCGCTGCTCGGGGGTGGAGCGTGTCAACGCGGCAGCGGTCGGCCGCCACACCGCAGCCCATAACCCGTTGGTGAGGCGGCCGAACTCCTCCTCCACCACCACCTGCTGGATCCAGCTCAGTCCGGCGCCGCCCCAGGCGACAGGCGCGTTCATCGCGTTGAATCCGCTGTCCAGGACGATCCGCTTGATTTCCTCACGGCTGCTCGGTAAGAGCCCGCCCTCGCGTTCGCTCTCGTCCTCGTACGCCGTCAACTTCTTCGCGAGCTCCCTGGCCCGCGCTTTGAGGCCGACAAGGTCGGCCGAATAGGAAAACTCCACGGAAGGGGCCTTTCCTCTGGTGGGGGTGGGGTCGAGGCGGGGGGACGCAGAACCCGAGAAGCCGCCTCTTCCCTCGTTCGTTTCAGGGAGCGATCAGGGAGCGAAGAGGAGCAATTCGCCTTTTCGGACGAACCGCATCACTCTTCTCTCGCCCCGGGTGCGCGAAAGAGGACGAAAAGAAGTCAAGGCGAAATAAGGGGCATTCGCACCGAAGGTGAATGTCGGGTGAATGGGGGTTTACGACACGTCTACGCCGGGGCAACGAAGACGGGTGCCGCGATGCAGGGATCTTGCGCGCAGGACGTGAGGACGGGTGAGGCTCACGCGAACGCGAAGACAGGAGGGCGGAGGAGTTCCCATCCCGCGGCCGACACTCGTCAGCGCCACCGCATCGGGATCTCCAGCACCGCCCGGGCCTTTTAAGGGGAATCATGCAGGCCTGGTCAAGACCTTTGGGGAGTTCACCGCTTTCTACGTCGCCGATCTTCCCTCAAGCCGCTCTGACGCGTCAAGATCTGACGGCCAGAATTCATTGAACGCCCGCCCTAATAAGGCGGCCCCCTCCACAGGAAGTGAACTGAATAGTAACTTGGGTTCGCAAGTCAGAGTTTTCACAAAAAGGTAAAGGTAAACTCGCGGCCCACTGCAGGAGCCGTCCGACCGGCGACGCCCGCGCCCGCCAGGTCGTGGTCCGCCCACCGCACCGGACGGCGGACAGAGGAGTGAAGGACCGGACGACCCGACGGCGCGCGGACGTGCGGATCAGGCGTCCTGTTCGACGCCGGTCATCAGGGCGAGGACGCTGTACGGCGCACGGTCGTCGATCATGAGCCCGTAGAAGCCGTCGTCGTTCGCCTCCACCTCGGCGGCGCGGGCGAACATGGCCTGCTCATGCGCGGCGAGGGCCGTCTCCGCGTCGCCGGGGTGCGCAGCGAGGGCACTGCCGAGTTCCGCGCCGTCCTGCATGGCCGAGTTGGCGCCTTCGTCGTTCGGCGCACGGAGGTGGGCGGCATCGCCGAGCAGGGTCACCCCCCGTACGCGGTCCCAACGGTGTCCGGCCGGCAGCGTGAAGGCGGGCCGCAGAACCGGCGGGGTGTCACTGTCGGTGATCAGGGCGGTGAGTTCGGGAGCCCAGCCGTCGAACTCCTTCGCCACCCGCAGGGTCAGGGCCGCGGCATCAGCGGCATCCAGGCCGGCGAACCAGTGCTGGGGCTTCTTCAACTGCGCATAGGCGTGCAGGGTTCCGCCGCCCTCCCGGTGGGCCAGCAGTCCCCTGCCCGGCGCGAGCGCGAAGAGCGATCCGGCTCCGACCGCCTCCGCGGAGGATCGGTGGCGGGCGCCCGCGTCGAAGAGGAACGTCTCCACGCTGCAGACGCCGAAGTACCGCGGAACAGCCGTCGAGAGCAGCGGCCGCACCCGCGAGAAGGCCCCGTCGGCGCCGATGAGCAGGTCCGCGACGACGGTGGCGCCGTCGGCGAAGTCCACCCGGTGGCGGCCGTCGGCGATGGCGTGCACGGCGGTGACCTTGCGGCCCCAGCGGACGGCTCCGTCGGGCAGGGAGTCGAGCAGCATCTGTCGCAGTGCGCCACGCGGCGCCTCCGGGCGCTCGCCGGCGCCCGTGTCGGGCAGATCGAGCAGCACGTTCCCCGCCCGGTCCATGACCCGGTACGCCTCGCGGCCCGGCAGGATCAGCTTGCGGAACTCCTCGGCGAGACCGGCCGCGGCCAGCGCGGCCTGCCCGCTGTGGGGGTGCAGGTCGAGCAGGCCGCCCTGGCGGCGGGCATCGGGCGCGGGCTCCGCCTCGTAGACCGTCGCGTCGATGCCGTGCACGTGCAGCACACGGGCCAGCGTCAGGCCGCCCAGACCTGCTCCGACGATCGTCACGGATGTCGTCATGGTTTCCTCCCCAGCCCCTTACGGGGTAGCGCGACGTCCTCATTGGATCATCACTCCAATGACGCTAGCACGAGATTGGATCGACGCTCCAAAGTCAGGGTCCGTGCGATGCTGGGGGCATGGTGAAGAGAGCAGCGCAAGGATCTGCGCGAGCGCCGCGGCGGACGGACAGCCTCTCGCGGGAGCTGATCATCCGGACCGCGGTCGAGATCCTGGACAGCGGCGGCGAGAAGGCGCTGACGCTGCGTGCGCTCACCGTGCGACTGAGCACCGGCTACGGGGCGATCTACCACCACGTCGCGGACAAGAGCGATCTGCTCGCCACGGCCGCCGACGACGTCATCACCGGCGTGCTGTCCGGCGCGGTCGCCGACGCGGACCCCCGCAGCGCTCTGCGCCGCCTCGCCCTCGGCCTGTTCGACGCGATCGACGCCCACCCCTGGATCGGGGCGGAACTCTCCCGCCAACCGTGGCGGCCCGCACTGCTGGACTTCTACGAGAGCCTCGGCCGACTGCTGAACGCCCTCGAAGTCCCGGAAAGAGTGCGCTTCGACGCGGCCGGCGCGCTCGTGAACTACGTCCTCGGCGTCGCCGCGCAGAACGCCGCGAACGCACGGCTGCGCGAAGGCGGCGACCAGGGCCGGGAGACGTTCCTGGAGAACGCCGCCGCACAATGGGCGCAGATCGACCCCGGCCGGTATCCCTTCGTGCACGCGGCGGCGGCCCGACTCGGCGAGCACGACGACCGCGAGCAGTTCCTCGTCGGCGTCGACATCTTCCTTGCCGGTGTCTCAGCCCTGCGCTAGGGCGTCGGACGGCGGGCGGGCGACAAGCAGAACAGCGGCGCGTGGGGCGTCGGAGACGATCTCCGCTGCGATAAACCGCATTGAACTGATTGTCACCGCTTCGAGGTAAGCATCCCCTCTCTTCGGCGGATGCGGCCGTTGCAGCGGCTAGCTTTCTGCAGGTGGACGGATACCCGTGATCCTTCCCGCTCGTTGCCCACCCCTCCCTGTCTCCCGTCCGGCGCACGCCTGTGCGCCGGACGGCCTGCGCGCAAGGAGAACGCCCCCGCATGTCCGTCGACAGCGTCCCGGATACCCACACCCCACCCGCCGCGGCCCAGCAGTCCCTGAGCACCACCGCTGCCCGCAACCTCGCCACCACCACCAAGTCCGCCCCGCAGATGCAGGAGATCACCTCTCGCTGGCTGCTGCGCATGCTGCCCTGGGTGGAGGCCAAGGGCGGCGCCTACCGGGTCAACCGGCGGTTGCGCCACACCCTCGGTGACGGGCACATCGAGTTCGTCCAGGAGGGCGCCACGGTCCGGGTGATCCCTCGGGAGCTCGGCGAACTGGCCGTTCTGCGCGGATTCGAGGACGAGGACGTCCTCACCGCCCTCGCGGACCGCTGCGCACAGCGCGATTTCACGGCGGGCGAGGTCCTCGTCGAGTGCGGCAGCCCCGCGGACCGGATCCACCTGATCGCCCATGGCCGACTCGTCCAGACCTCCGAGGGCCGGTACGGCGGGGAGAACACCCTCGCGGTGCTGGCGGACGGCGACCACTTCGGCGAGAACGCGCTGGCGGACGCCGACGCCCTTCACGACTGCACGGTCACCGCCGAGACCTCCGGCACCGTCCTCACCCTCTCCCACGCCGACTTCAGCGCCGTCCGGGACCGCGCACCCGAACTCCAGGCCCACATCGCCCGGTTCAGCGCCCGCGCGCGGCAGCGGCAGAACAAGCACGGCGAGGCGGAGATCGCTCTCTCGGCCGGTCACGTCGGCGAGGCCGAACTGCCGGGCACCTTTGTCGACTACGAGCCGAAGCCTCGCGAGTACGAGCTCTCCGTCGCACAGACCGTGCTGCGCGTCCACACCCGGGTCGCCGACCTCTACAACGGTCCGATGGACCAGAGCGAGGAGCAACTCAGGCTCACCATCGAGGCGTTGCGAGAACGTCAGGAACACGAACTGATCAACAACCGCGAGTTCGGACTGCTGCACAACGCGGACTTCAAGCAGCGCATCCAGCCCCGCTTCGGCCCGCCGACCCCGGACGACATGGACGATCTGCTGTGCCGTCGGCGCGGCACCAAACTGTTCCTCGCCCACCCGAGGACGATCGCCGCCATCGGACGCGGCTTCAACGCATGCGGTCTCTACCCCGACCACGTCGATCTCGGCGGGCAGTCGGTCCCCGCCTGGCGCGGGGTCCCGATCCTGCCCTGCAACAAGATCCCGATCAGCAAGGAGCAGACCAGCTCCATCATCGCGATGCGCACGGGAGAGAAGAACCAGGGCGTCATCGGCCTGCGGCAGACAGGACTGCTCGACGAGTACGAACCGGGTCTGTCCGTGCGGTTCATGGGCATCAACGAACAGGCGATCATCTCCTATCTCGTCAGCGCCTACTACTCCGCCGCGGTGCTCCTGCCCGACGCCATCGGCGTGATGGAGAACGTGCAGATCGCCCCCAGGCCGCGCTGAACGCCCTGCTCCGCCGCAGGTCCACGCCTGACA
>NZ_JBEPBI010000197.1:0-14743 GCF_040299045.1 Streptomyces sp. NPDC001027 | reverse complement strand
TTAATCATCCGGCCCCCACCTATATCAACACACCTCGCACAACACTCTTACCCCACCCCCCCCTATTCCGATCTCAATGGCCGACTAAAAGGAGTCGGGCGCGGAGCGCACCGCCGCCGGCACGTCGGCGGACGCCCCGCGGGAGACCCCGGCGAACACGACGACGGGGAAGCCCTCCTCGGCGACGTGAGGCTGCCGCGCCCGGCCGAACGCGGACACCGGGCCCACGCGGGCGCGGACGCCCGGCCCGAGGCAGGGGCCGGAGCCGGATAACCGGCTCCCGCCCGAGAACCGAGGCCCGAGTGGCGCCGATGGCCTGTGGCTCGTGTGTGGCCCGGCCCGGGGCCTGGACGCTGCCCGGGGCGGGGCCCGAGGCCCGATGTCCGAGCGGGGCCCGTGGCCCGAGCGCGGCCCGGGGCCCGGGGCGGGGCCCGAGGCCTGTGGCCCGAGTGGCGCCGATGGCCTGTGGCTCGTGTGTGGCCTCGCCCGGGGCCTGAACGCGGTCCGGGGCCCGAGCGTCGCCCGAGGCCTGGGCCTGAACGCGGCCCGATTCCCGGGGCGGCTTGCGGCCCGGGGTCCGGGCGTGGCCTGGGGTTTGTCTGGGCGAGGTGGGCGGGGGTCCGGGGTGGTGAGCCGGGCCGGGGGTCAGCTTGTGCCGACGTCGACGCCCATGACCTCGCGGCCGTGCCTGTCCGGCACCAGTCCCAGGCGCCAGGCCTGCCAGCCCGACTCCAGGCGCACGCCGCGTTCCAGCAGCACGCCGTACGCGTCCAGGCATTCGGTCAGCCGGTCGTCGCGCAGCGGATGGTGCGCCCGCCGCAGCTCCGCCAGGTCCTCCTGCGCCACCGCCGTGCCCACCTCCACGCCGCCCGGCGCCGCGTACGGCAGGAGCGTGCAGCGCAGGAAGCGGGCCCAGTCCTCGCCGCGCCGGTCGCCGTAGGACGCGAACAGCGCCGCCGCCTCCTCGCACAGCGCGAGGGCCGCCTGGGTACGGGCGTTGCCCGCGTCCACGATCGCCAGCTCGACGCACGTCCAGGCCTCGCCGTGGGCGACGCCGATGCGCTGGAAGTCGGCGCGGGCGTCGACCAGCAGCTGCCGGGCGAAGCCCGAGTTGCGCAGCGAACCGGTCTGGGCGGCGCGCTGGTCCCGGGTCACCCGCGCCGAGTGGTGCCGGGCGCAGGCCAGTCCGTACACGTCCCGCATACGGGAGAAGAAGGTGCGGGAGCGTTCCAGTTCGCGGACCGCCTGGTCGAGATCGCCCGTCTCCTCCAGGGCGAGGCCCAGGTAGTACACCGTCCACGCCTCGCCGCGCGCGTCCTCGTTGTCCCGGTGCCGGGCCGACGCCCGGCGCAGGTCCTCCGCGGCCGGCCCCGGATCGCCGTCGATCAGCCGGGCCCGCGCCAGCTGGGTCATCGCCCACGCCTCGCCGCGGGCGTCGCGGGTGCGACCGTAGAGGTCCAGGGCCTGCCGCAGCTCCGACTCGGCCTGCGGCACATCGCCCCGCCGCAGATGCAGCTGCCCCAGCTGGAAGTGCGCCCACGCCTCACCGTGCACGGAGCCGCCCTCGCGGTGCAGCAGCAGCGAACGGGTCAGCAGGTCCAGTGCCTCGGCGAGGTGGGCCCGGTCCCGTTCCACCGCCGCCAGCGCGTGCATCGTCCAGGCGCGGTCGGTGGCCAGCTCGGGCGCCGCCTGCAGGGCCATCGCCTCCCGCAGTTTCGCCGACGCCTCGGTGAGCTGGCCCTGGTGGTGCAGGGTGATGCCCAGCGAGCACAGCGCCCGTGCCGCCCCCGCGTCATGGTGGGCCTGCAGATACAGGTCGACGACCGAACTGAGCGTGGTGCGCGCCTTGTCGAGCTCGCCCAGCTGGCGGGCGGCGATGCCGGTGCGCCACTGCACGGACCTGACCAGCAGATCCTGGCCGACCGACTGCGCCAGCTCGCTGATCTCGCCGAGCCGGTAGAGGTCGCCGCGCAGCAGGCAGTAGTCGCACAGCGCGCCCAGCAGACTCATCACCGCGTTCTGGTCGACGCCCTCCGCGTGCCGCAGCGTCGCCGTGATGAAGCTCGACTCGTCGTCCAGCCAGCGCAGCGCCTCGTCCAGCGAGGTGAAGCCGTGCGGGGTGAACCGGTCGGAGCGGGTCGACATGTTGCCGTCGACCAGCCGCAGCACGGAGTCGGCGAGCTCCGCGTAGCTGACCAGCAGCCGCTCCTGCGCCGCCGAACGCTCGGCGGGGTCCTCCTCGTCCAGCAGCCGGGCCTGCGCGAAACCGCGGACCAGGTCGTGCAGACGGTAGCGGTCGCCGCGGACCCGGTCGACGAGACCCGCGTCGGCGAGGGCCGCGAGAAGACGGGCCGCCTCCGGGCGGTCCGTCGCGAGCAGCGCGGCGGCCGCGGCCGTCCCCAGCGAGGCCCGTCCGGCCAGCGCCAGCCGGCGCAGCAGCCGGCGGGTCGTCTCCGGCTGGTCGGTGTAACGCAGCCACAGTGCGCGCTCCACCGGCTCCACCGGACCGTACGCCGCGAGATCCGCCGCGAGGGCGCGCGGCGAGCGCGGACCCAGCGAGGAGCCGACGATGCGCAGCGCGAGCGGCAGCCCGCCGCACAGCCCGGTGATCAGGTCCGCGGACTCGGCGTCGTACGGACCCGAGGCGTCCTGCGCCGCCGCGCCCAGCAGTTCCTCCGCGCCCGCCGCCTCCAGCGGACGGACCGCCAGTTCGTGCACCCACGCCGACAGTTCGGCCGGCAGGGCGAGCGCCGTCCGGGCCGTCACGAGGACCAGACTGTCGGAACGCTCCGGGACGAGCGCGCGGACCTGCTCGACGTCCGAGGCGTCGTCCAGGATCACCGCCACCGGCAGGCCGGTCAGATGCTGCTGGTACAGCTCGCTCAGCCGCTTCAGCTGCTGCTCCGCCGAGGAACGCTCACGGAAGAGAAGCTGCTCGCGCGGCGCGCCCAGCCGGTTCAGCAGATGCAGCAGGGCGTCCCGGGTGGGCAGCGGGTTCTCGCCCGTGCTGTCGCCGCGCAGATCCACCACGCAGGCGCCGCGGAACTGGTCCCGCAGATCGTGCGCCGCCCGCACCGCGAGCACGGTACGGCCGCTGCCCGGGTCGCCGTGCAGCACGACCACGGTGGGACGGGTCTGCGTGCTGGCCCGGGCCGCCTGCACCCACTGCCGGATCTGGGCGAGTTCCGTGCGACGTCCGGCGAACGGACCGACCGGCTCCGGGAGTTGAGCGAACGACTGCTGCAGCACGGTCCGTCCGCGTGCCGCCGCGCTCTTGTCCGCGCCGCGCAGCTGCGGTCCCGTCGCCTTCTTGGCGCCGGTCGTGGCGCTCAGCACCCGCTGCTGGTCCAGGAACGGCCGGATGCCGCGCACCTCCAGCGCCGTGAGCCACTGCAGCCGCAACTGTTCGGCGCCGCCCGGCTGTCCGGCCGCGCCGGCCCGGTGATGCGCGGCCGGCAGATGCGACCCCGCGACCTTCACCACCGTCGCCGCCGCCCCGACGACGCCCACGGTCACCCCGGCGCCGAGCGCCGTGCCCGGGCCCGTGCCCAGCGCGAGGTCGGCGACCGCCGTCGTCAGGGCGGCGACGCCCGCCACCAGCAGCGGAGTCCGGCCGCCCTCGCGTGCGTAGCGCTGTCCGAAGCTGATTCGGGCGGACTCCGACTCCTCCAGAGCACGGGCGTACGCCTCGTACTCCTCGGCGGCGGTCTGCGCCATCGCGTCCAGCGCGCCCCGCGCCCGGGTCAGCAGCGCCTGTCGGTCGGCACGCCCGCCGGACCGCCGCACTTCCTCCTCCACGGCCCGCGCCAACAACCGCTCGGCTTCCGCCCTATGGCCGTCCCGCATGTCCCGTCCCCCTCCGGCGGTACCAGTGGTGCTCGGTCAAGTGTGCGGCGGGCGGCTCCGCGGCGCGAGGGGGCAGGGAGATCGCCGCGACGGCACGGGCGCCGACCGGAACGTCCTGATGAGTCCGCGAAGCACCGTGAGTCAGGCGCGGACGGTCAAGCGTCGATGGCGGGGCGGCGTCTCGGCGCCTTACAAGACCCCAAGATCGACCGTGATGGGGAAAGGCGCCGTGGCCTTCACGGCGCCGGTGAACATCTCGCCGTCCCGATAGGCCCCGGTGGCGGGATCGAGAACGTGGGTATAGATGATCGGGACCCCGGTGGCAGCCTGCTCAACCCGCCAGTAGAAGGGGATACCGGCCTTGGCGTACTGGTCCACCTTCACGATCCGGTCAGTGGTTTCCGACCCGGGCGACACGATCTCGGCGACCAGGAGTACGTGCTCGGGGCGGGTGGGCGTGAGGTCGATGGTCTCCACCCGGTAGACGGTGACGTCCGGGCGGCGGTTGGTGAGCGGAACGTCCTGTAGGCGGACGTCGAAGCCTGTGTCCGCGTTCCAGTCCGGGCTCACGACGACCATCCCGTCCACGATCTCGATGCCGGCGCACTGCTCCTCGGACCAGGAGTCGTACTGTTCCGCGCTGATCTGCGTGTGCATCCACGCGGGCGCCACCATCTCGGCGGTCATGGTGTACCTCCTTCGAGGGGCCTCGGCAGGCCGGCGCTGCTGCGCCCAGCCTACTGTTTTGAGGTGCCGGCCGGCCCGACGCCTCGGAGGAACGCCGAGGGAAGTCCGACCCCGTCTTCGAGGGCAAGGCGCCACCCGCCACGTGATGGCCCATACGTGCAATTCGGCCAAGCCAGGCGGGTCCGTGAGGGTTTCGTCGGTCGTGCCAGCCGTTGTGAGAGGCTGGGCTGCATGAACCGGTTGGCTGGTGTGACCTCGCCTTATCTGCTTCAGCACGCTGACAATCCGGTCGACTGGTGGCCTTGGGAGCCGGAAGCTTTCGAGGAAGCGCGACGGCGCAACGTACCCGTTCTGCTGTCGGTTGGATACTCTGCGTGTCATTGGTGCCATGTGATGGCGCACGAGTCCTTCGAGGACCAGGAGACCGCCGACCGCCTCAACGACTGCTTCGTCAACATCAAGGTCGATCGGGAAGAGCGTCCCGACGTCGACGCCGTGTACATGGAAGCGGTGCAGGCGGCGACCGGGCAGGGCGGGTGGCCGATGACCGTGTTCCTGACGCCCGAGGCCGAGCCGTTCTACTTTGGCACGTACTTCCCGCCCACGCCCCGGCACGGCATGCCCTCCTTCCGGCAGGTGCTGGAGGGGGTGCACCAGGCGTGGACGGAGCGGCCGGACGAGGTCGCCGAGGTCGCCGGGAAGATCGTGCGGGATCTCGCCGGACGGGAGATCTCCTACGGGGACAGCAGCGCCCCCGGCGAGCAGGAGTTGTCGCAGGCGCTGCTCGGGCTGACCCGGGAGTACGACGCGCAGCGCGGCGGCTTCGGCGGCGCGCCGAAGTTCCCGCCGTCGATGGTGCTCGAGTTCCTGCTGCGGCATGCCGCGCGGACCGGCGCCGAGGGCGCGTTGCAGATGGCGCAGGACACCTGTGAGCGGATGGCGCGCGGTGGGATCTACGACCAGCTGGGCGGCGGGTTCGCCCGGTACTCCGTCGACCGTGACTGGGTGGTGCCGCACTTCGAGAAGATGCTCTACGACAACGCCCTGCTGTGCCGCGTCTACGCCCATCTCTGGCGGGCCACCGGGAGCGAGCTGGCCCGTCGGGTCGCACTGGAGACCGCCGACTTCATGGTGCGTGAACTGCGCACCGCCGAGGGCGGGTTCGCCTCGGCGCTCGACGCCGACAGCGACGACGGCGAAGGCAACCACGTCGAGGGCGCGTACTACGTGTGGACGCCCGGTCAGCTCGCGGCGGCGCTCGGCCCGCAGGACGCCGAACTCGCCGCCCGCTGTTTCGGCGTGACCGAGGACGGCACTTTCGAGAACGGCGCCTCCGTGCTGCAACTGCCGCAGCAGGAAGTCGTGTTCGACGCGGAGAGGATCGCCGGCGTGAAGGAGCGGCTGCTGCGTGAACGGGCGCTGCGTCCGGCGCCCGGCCGGGACGACAAGGTCGTCGCCGCGTGGAACGGGCTCGCGATCGCCGCGCTCGCCGAGACCGGCGCCTACTTCGACCGTCCGGACCTGGTGGACGCGGCTGTCGCCGCCGCCGACCTCCTCGTCCGGCTGCACCTGGACGACCAGGCGCGGCTGTCGCGGACCAGCAAGGACGGTCAGGCCGGGGCCAACGCGGGCGTCCTGGAGGACTACGCCGACGTGGCCGAGGGGTTCCTCGCGCTGGCCTCGGTCACCGGGGAGGGCGTCTGGCTGGAGTTCGCCGGGTTCCTGCTCGACCACGTCCTCGCCCGGTTCGCCGACCCCGAGTCCGGTGCGCTGTTCGACACCGCCTCCGACGCCGAGCAGCTCATCCGGCGTCCGCAGGACCCGACCGACAACGCCGTGCCCTCCGGCTGGACCGCGGCGGCCGGCGCGCTGCTGGGTTACGCGGCCCACACCGGTTCCGAGCCGCACCGCACGGCGGCGGAGCGGGCGTTGGGCGTGGTGAAGGCGCTCGGGCCGCGGGTGCCCCGGTTCATCGGGTGGGGGCTGGCCGTGGCCGAGGCGCTGCTCGACGGCCCGCGCGAGGTCGCCGTCGTCGGCGCCGGCACGGACGACCCGGCGTCGAGGGCCCTGCACCGCACGGCGCTGCTGGGCAACGCCCCGGGCGCGGTCGTCGCCTTCGGCGTCCCCGGCGGCGACGAGTTCCCGCTGCTGGCCGACCGCCCGCTGCGCGGCGGCGCGCCGACCGCGTACGTCTGCCGCGACTTCACCTGCGACGCCCCCACCACCGACCCGGACCGCCTGCGCGCCGCCCTGGGCGGCCGGGAGCAGCCGACGGGATAGGGGCCGGCGCCGGCAGGGCGCGGTCGGCGGGGCGGGAGGGCGGCGCGCCCGGACGACGACGGCGGCGGGTCAGCCGGGGAATTCGGCGAGGGCGCGTTCCACGATGGCCTCGAGCTGGTCGTGGTGCGCGCCCTTCCAGTACGCGCGTCCGCAGGAGCGGCACTGGGCGAAGACGTCGTAGTTCTGCTGGGTGCCGTGTTCCAGCTGCTCGGCGACCTCGTCCTTGGTGGCCTGGCGCAGCTCGCCGTTGCAGGCGGTGCACCTGGTCCAGGGGCGCAGGGCGGGGGCGAACCGGTCGAGGACGTCGCGCAGTTGCTCGGCGGGGTCGGTGCTGTACACGTAGGCGCCCGCCCACAGTTCGCGTCGGCGCAGCAGGCCCCGGTCGCGGCTGAGCATGACGCGCTGTTCGGCGGCCGAGCGGGTGGCGAGCGCGGGGTCGCCGATGTCGGTCGACTCGTACGCCGTGTCCACGCCGAGCAGGCGCATCCGGCGGGCGAGGGTGCCGAGGTGGACGTCCAGGAGGAAGCGCAGCGGGGCGCCGGGGACGCGTTGGGGGCGGGTGACCGGGCGGACGGCGACGGACTCGCCGTCGGCGGGGATGTGCGAGACCGGCGCCTCGCGGCCGTCGACGACGAGGGCGCCCACCTCGGTGAGGGGCACCCCGAGGGACTCGATGACATGGCCGAGCGTCGACACGCCGTCGACGGCGAGTGCGGTGGCGCCGGCGCGCCGGGCGTGCGGGACGAACAGGGCCAGCTCGGGGGCGACTTCGACGCGGATCTCGGGTGCGTTCACCCGGTCAGGATGGCATGGGGGAGGGGCGGGGGCTCAGGGGTTTTCCCTGGCCGGGGCCTGTTCCTCGCGGCCTTCCCGGCGGCTTTCCCGATCCTGTTCGCCGTCGTGTTCGCGGTCGTGTCCCATGCCGTGTTCGCGGTCGTGTTCCAGGCCGTGGGCGAGGACGTCCAGGGCACGGTCGAGGAGGGCGGGGAAGTCGCCCCGGTGGCCGTTCTCCGCCCAGTACATGGACGCCTCCATCAGGCCTCCGATGAGCGACATCGCGTGGACGCGGACTTCCAGGCTCTCGGGGTCGAGGCCGGTGCGCTCGGCGATCGCGACGCAGAGCAGTCGGCCGGTGACCGACATGCTCTCCATCATCCGCGAGCGCACCGCCGGAGCCTGCACCAGCAGGTCGGTGCGCAGTCTCGCCACCTCGACGTCGTCCTCGACGCCCGTGCGGGCGGCCGCCAGCATCACCTGACGGATGGACTCCGTCCACGGCTCGTCCGCCGGACGGACGCGCAGTTCCTCCAGCAGGACCTGGTCGTACTCGTCGGTGAGGACGATGTCCTCCTTGGTCGGGAAGTAGCGGAAGACGGTCGACGGCGACACCTCGGCCCGCTCGGCGATCTGGTCGATCGTCGTGGCGTCGTACCCCTGTTCGCGGATGAGCGCGTAGGTCGCGGTGCGGATGGCCTCGCGGGTCTTGATCTTCTTGCGCTCACGCAGACCGAGTCGGGGGCGGTCGGCGGGGGAGCTGGTGCGTGCGGCCGTCATGGGCCTCATTGTCGGGCATCGCTCCGGGGCGCGACCACGTCGGGACCGCCGTCGCCGGGACCGCCGCCGAGGCCGGCGTCGCGAGGATCGGCGTCCTGCGCAGCCGGGTCCTGGACGCGCCCGCTTCCCGGCAGGAACGCCGCCGCCGGCAGCGCGGAGGCCAGTGCGGCGGCCGCGCAGACCAGCAGGACCACTCCCATGCCGTGGACGTAGGCGTCGTCGGCGGAGCCGGCGAGAGCGGTCAGGTGGGTGCGCTCGGCGATCAGGTGAGCGGCGACGACCGAGTCCCCGGCGGTGTCGGCGGCCCCGGCGGGCAGCCCGGTGACGTCCAGGCGGTCGCGGAAGGTCCCGGCGAGCAGGCTGCCGAGCAGGGCGATGCCGACGGCGCCGCCGACCTGGCGCAGGGTCATCAGCAGGCCGGAGCCTCCCCCTCTGCCCGAAAGGCGTGGGGGGACCCCCAGCCGGCGCGGTCCGCGGGCAGGGTGCTCAGGGCGCCGGCCATGGCGGGCACGACGGAGAAGCCGAAGCCGACGCCGGCGACCGACAGCCACAGCGCGGTGAAGCCGTACCCGGAGTCGGCCGTCGTGCGGCTGCCCAGCAGCGCGGCGAAGGCCAGCACCGTCAGGCCCGCGCTGACCACGGCACGCGCGCCGAACCGGGCGACGACCGGCTGTGCGGCCCGTGCGGCGACCACCAGCCCGCCCATCATCGGCAGCAGCCGCACCCCGGTGCCCAGGGCGTCGTTGCCGAGGACGGCCTGGAGGTACGGCGGCAGGACGAACAGCAGGCCGGAGAGCACGAACATGACGAGGGTCGCGGCGAGGGTGTTGAAGAGGAATCCGCGCTGGGCGAGCAGCCCCATGTCGAGCATGGGCCGCGGCGACCGCCGCTCGCGCAGCACCAGCGCGGCGAGCAGGGCGACGGCCGCGCCGAGCACGGTGAGGACGAGGGGGTCGCCCAGCCGCGGCCCGGCGCCTCGATGATCGCGTAGACGAGCGCGCCGAGGCCGCCCGCGGTGAACGCGGTGGAGGCGGCGTCCACCACGGGGGGTGTGCGGGGGCGGTCAGCCGTGCTGGTAGGCCACCAGGGAGATGCCGACGTAGTGCACGACGAACGCGGCGAGGGTGAGGGAGTGGAACACCTCGTGGAAGCCGAACCAGCGCGGTGACGGGTTGGGGCGCTTGATGCCGTAGATCACGCCGCCCGCGCTGTAGAGGAGTCCGCCGACGATGACCAGGACCAGGACCGCGATGCCGCCCGTGCGCATGAAGTCGGGCAGGAAGAACACGGCCGCCCAGCCCATCGCGATGTAGCAGGGGGTGTAGAGCCAGCGGGGGGCGCCGACCCAGAAGACCCGGAAGGCGATCCCGGCGAGCGCGGCGGCCCAGATGCTCCACAGCAGCCAGCGCCCCTTGCTCTCCGGCAGGAGCAGCATCGTGAGCGGCGTGTAGGTGCCCGCGATGATCAGGAAGATGTTCGCGTGGTCGAGTCTGCGCAGCACGCCGTCCATCCGCGGGCTCCAGTCGCCCCGGTGGTAGAGGGCGCTGACCCCGAACAGCAGGCAGGCCGTCAGGGCGAAGATCCCGCAGGCGACGCGACCGCGGGTCGAGTCCGCCAGGGCGGTGAGAACCAGTCCGGAGACGAGGGCTGCCGGGAACATGCCGAGGTGCAGCCAACCGCGGAGCTTGGGCTTGATCTCTTCCGACAGGGAGTGCGCGACGGATGCGGCGGCAGCGGCCGGCGAGTCCGTGGGCGCGTCGGGCGCGGACGCAGTCATGGGTGAATCGTACCTACGCAACCGTAAGTTACGCGTCAGTACGCCGTGACCGGAGGCCAAGAGTGGCCATCGTCTCATGAGTCCCGGGTCAACGGTCGACCGCGTGAACGTCACGGAAACGCAAAGCGGCGTCCGTACACGTGGCCATCCTCACTCCGCTCACCTGTGCGGCCCTCTGGACAGATGGGCATCGTAGTCGGATGATCAAATGAGTGCGGTCGACACCGGATGAGCGCCAGGGTCCCTGACCGTGAAGCATCCGGGTCGCAGCCCCCACGGGGCCTCCAACAAAAAATCCCTCTTTTAGGAGCAATCGTGGCGCGCGACATCGCGGCTCCCCCCGTCATTCCCACCCAGCACCAGGAACTCGTCTCCTGGGTGAACGAGATCGCCGAACTGACGCAGCCGGACAACGTGGTCTGGTGTGACGGATCCGAGGCCGAGTACGAGCGCCTGTGCGAGGAGCTCGTCGAGCAGGGCACGTTCCGCAAACTCGACCCGATCAAGCGCCCGAACTCCTACTACGCGGCCTCCGACCCGACCGATGTCGCCCGGGTCGAGGACCGCACCTTCATCTGCTCCGAGAAGGAGGAGGACGCAGGCCCCACGAACCACTGGAAGGCCCCCGCCGAGATGCGGGAGATCTTCTCCGGTGAGAAGGGCCTGTTCCGCGGCTCGATGCGGGGCCGCACGATGTACGTCGTCCCCTTCTGCATGGGCCCGCTCGGCTCGCCGCTGTCCGCGATCGGCGTGGAGATCACCGACTCCGCCTACGTCGCCGTGTCCATGCGCACCATGACCCGCATGGGACAGCCGGTCCTGGACGAGCTCGGCTCCGACGGCTTCTTCGTGCGTGCCGTGCACACGCTCGGAGCGCCGCTGGCAGAGGGCGAGACCGACGTGCCGTGGCCGTGCAACTCGACCAAGTACATCTCGCACTTCCCCGAGAGCCGCGAGATCTGGTCCTACGGCTCCGGCTACGGCGGCAACGCGCTGCTCGGCAAGAAGTGCTACGCGCTGCGCATCGCCTCCGTCATGGCCCGCGACGAGGGCTGGCTGGCCGAGCACATGCTGATCCTCAAACTCACGCCGCCGCAGGGCGAGTCGAAGTACGTCGCCGCCGCCTTCCCGAGCGCCTGCGGCAAGACCAACCTCGCCATGCTGGAGCCCACGGTCTCCGGCTGGACGGTCGAGACGATCGGCGACGACATCGCCTGGATGCGCTTCGGCGAGGACGGCCGGCTGTACGCCATCAACCCCGAGGCCGGCTTCTTCGGCGTCGCGCCCGGCACCGGCGAGCACACCAACGCCAACGCGATGAAGACGCTGTGGGGCAACTCGGTCTTCACCAACGTCGCCCTCACCGACGACGGCGACGTCTGGTGGGAGGGCATGACGGAGGAGACCCCGGCGCACCTCACCGACTGGAAGGGCAACGACTGGACCCCCGAGTCCGACGTCCCGGCCGCCCACCCCAACGCCCGTTTCACCACGCCCGCCGCGCAGTGTCCGATCATCGCGCCGGAGTGGGAGGACCCTAAGGGCGTGCCGATCTCGGCGATCCTCTTCGGAGGCCGCCGCGCGAGCGCGGTCCCGCTGGTGACCGAGTCCTTCGACTGGAACCACGGCGTCTTCCTCGGCGCGAACGTGGCGAGCGAGAAGACGGCCGCCGCCGAGGGCAAGGTCGGCGAGCTGCGCCGGGACCCGTTCGCCATGCTGCCGTTCTGCGGCTACAACATGGGCGACTACATGGGCCACTGGGTCGACGTCGCCAAGGGCAAGGACCAGGCGAAACTCCCGAGGATCTACTACGTCAACTGGTTCCGCAAGAACGACGAGGGGCAGTTCGTCTGGCCCGGCTTCGGCGAGAACAGCCGCGTCCTGAAGTGGATCGTGGAGCGTCTGGACGGCCACGCCGAGGGCGTCGAGACCCCGATCGGCATCCTGCCGACGAAGGAGGCACTCGACACCAAGGGCCTCGAACTCGACGACGAGGACCTCGAATTCCTCCTCACCGTCGACAAGGAGATCTGGCGCGAGGAGGCCGCCCTGGTCCCCGAGCACCTCAACACCTTCGGCGACCACACCCCGAAGGAACTGTGGGACGAGTACCGCGCGCTGGTGAAGCGCCTGGGCTGACCCACCGACGACTCCGCGGCCGGTATTGGGGATGCCCTGACCAGCGATCGTCACGACCGGCCGCGGTGCTGCACCCGACACCCCCACGACAGGCCCGCGCCTGTCGTGGGGGTGCGGTGTCGTTCGGGGCCGGCGCCGTTCGGGTGCGATGTCGTGGGAGCGGCCGTATTCGACGGCCGGTATACACGCCATACGCAGTGAAAAACCGGTATTCATGTCCGGTCCGCCTATGGTGATGCCGTGCGCGGAATCCTGTTGGCCGGAGGCACCGGCTCGCGACTTTGGCCGTTGACCCGCTCGGTGTCGAAGCAACTGCTGCCGGTCTTCGACAAACCCATGATTTACTACCCGCTTTCCACGCTCGTCATGGCCGGCGTCCGGGACATTCTCATCATCACCACTCCCGAAGACCAGGGTCAGTTCAGCCGGTTGCTCGGCGACGGCGGCGAACTGGGTCTGCGGCTGCAATACGCGGAACAGAAACGCCCGGAAGGCATCGCCCAGGCTTTCCTGCTGGCAGCCGACTTCATCGGCGGCGAATCCGTCGCCCTGATTCTGGGCGACAACATCTTTCACGGCAGCGGTCTCGGCACCCGGCTGGCTCTGCAGAGCGATCTGCGGGGCGGCCGGGTATTCGCCTACCAGGTCGCCAATCCCTCGGCGTACGGCGTCGTGGAATTCGACGACAAGGGCAGGGCGGTGTCCATCGAGGAGAAACCGGCCCGGCCGAGGTCCCGGTACGCCGTGCCCGGACTGTACTTCTACGACGACCGTGCCGTGGACATCGCCCGTGGCCTGCGGCCCAGCGCGCGGGGCGAGTTGGAGATCACCGACCTCAACCGCGTCTATCTCCGGGCCGGGGAGCTGCATGTCACCCGGCTCGACCGGGGCACCGCGTGGCTCGACACCGGCACCTTCAGCTCCATGGTGCAGGCCTCGGAGTTCGTCCGGGTGATCGAGGAGCGTCAGGGATTCAAGATCGGCTGCCTGGAGGAGGCGGTGTGGCGGGCCGGCCTGGTCGACGACGACCGGCTCCGCGACCTGGCCCGGCCGCTCCTCAAGAGCGGATACGGCCAGTACCTGCTGGGACTGCTGGAGGACGCCCGGCCCGTCGTCGCGCCCGCGTCGGGCGGACGTCCCCGGCGCGACGCGAACGGGCCGACCGTCCGGAAGGAGGCGGTCGCGTGAGACCGCTCGGCATCGAAGGGGCGTGGGTGGACACGCCGACGGTGTTCCCGGACGACCGGGGCCGCTTCCACGAGTGGTTCCGGGCCGACAGGTTCCGGGACGCCGTGGGCCGGGGGCTCCCGCTCGAGCAGGCCAACTGCTCCCGCTCGGTGCGCGGAACGCTGCGCGGCATCCACGGTGCGGCAGTCCCGCCGGGGCAGGCGAAGTACGTCACGTGCGTCAGCGGCGCGGTCCTCGACGTGGTGGTCGACCTCCGTGTCGGCTCCCCCGACTTCGGGACGTGGGAGGCGGTCCGGCTCGACGACACGACGCATCGCAGCGTCTATCTCTCGGAAGGGCTGGGGCACGCCTTCATGGCGCTGGAGGACGATTCCACCGTCGTCTATCTGTGTTCGCGGGGATATGCGCCGCAACGCGAGTTCGGGATTCATCCGCTGGACCCGGCACTGGCGATCGCCTGGCCCGACGACCTCGCGCCGGTCCTTTCGGACAAGGACGCGGCCGCGCCCACGCTGGAACAGGCGGAGCGGCAGGGGCTGCTGCCGTCGTTCGAGGACTGCCTCATGTTTCGCGGAATTCTCGGCAGCGGCGCGTGAGAGAGGCCGCCGTCCGGCGATTTCCACTCTTCCGGCGGAATGGCGGAGCAGCGACAAGGGCATGGATGCCGCTCGGGTGATCCGCGGCCACCATATCGGACAATCATTCATACTTCTTTCACAAAAGGTGAAGAATGTCCTCGTTGTTCGTGACCGTAGGTGAAGTGGCATGCGAGCGGCAGGAGACTCAGCGCGCTTGCTGCCTGATCCCCTCCCTATCGTGAGGAAGGTTCACTTGAACCGTAGAACGATCCGAATGTCGCGCGTGAAATCCGCCACGCTGGTCTCGGTGGGCGCCGTCGCCGTGGCGCTCAGCGTCGTCCCGAGCGCCGTGGCCGTCGCCGACGCGGCGAGCCGACCCGGCGCCGACAGTTCCGTGGTGCGACTGCGTCCGATCGAGCGGCCCTCCGAGGCCATCGCCGACGCGATCCGCAGGGCCGGCGCCGAGGGCCAGGCGACGGTGCGGCCCGAGAGCGCCACGAGGTCCGCCGCAGCCGCAGACAAGGACAAGGACAAGGACAAGCACCACAGCGGCCGTGACCACGCCGGCCCCAGGGGCCCGCGCGGCCCCCAGGGCCATGAGGGCAAGCCGGGCAAGCCGGGCAAGCCGGGCAAGCCCGGAAAGCCCGGAAAGCCGGGGAAGCCCGGTCCGCAGGGACCGCAGGGACCCCAGGGC
>NZ_JBEPBI010000196.1:0-14797 GCF_040299045.1 Streptomyces sp. NPDC001027 | reverse complement strand
CGGCGATCTCCGGCCCCGGGCCGAGCCGCGACACGGTCACCGTCGACGCGAGCCCGGCCAGTGCGCCGACGCAGGGCGCGGCGACCGGCAGGAGCACGCCGGCGATCCGGCCCGCCGCCTAGCCGGCGACCACCGCCGGCACGCAGAGCAGGACGCCCTCGGGGCGTCCGCCGTGCACCGCGGCAGTGACCAGCGACCAGACGGCACAGGCCCCGAGCACGGTCACGCCGAGCGCGTCCGAAACGTTTCGGCTGTCCCCGTCCGCGGCCTCGCGGACCCACATCCCGGTGGAACCCACCCCGCCCCCCGAACCCGGTCGCCCCCGACCGTGACGGACCTGAACCGTGACGGACTCCGGCCGCACCCGACCGAAGCTCCGCCGCACCGTAACCGCCGACGGGCGGTTTGTGGACGACTTGCGCCGGGTTGTGCGCCAGGCGCGGGGCCCGGCCGACCTGGTCCCCGGCTCCGCGGACCGAACTGTCGGCCAAATGGTGACTCGCCGTACACTCCCGGAGTGACCGTCACCGCAACTTCCGTAGGCCGGCCGGACCGGCTCGAGCCCTCGGCCGCGCCGGCTTCGCGCGGCGCGCGGCTCCTGCGCCGCCTTCTCCCAGCCGCCGCCGCGGCGCTCTCCGGAGTGCTGCTCTACCTCAGCTTCCCGCCGCGCACCGTGTGGTGGCTGGCGCTGCCGGCCTTCGCCGTCTTCGGCTGGGTGCTGCGGGGGCGCAGCCGGAAGGCCGCCTTCGGTCTCGGTTACCTCTTCGGGCTGGGCTTCCTGCTGCCGCTCCTGGTGTGGACCGGCGTCGAGGTCGGACCCGGCCCCTGGCTCGCCCTGGTGGCCATCGAGGCGATCTTCGTCGCGCTGGTCGGCGTGGGCGTCGCCACGGTGTCCAAGCTGCCGGCCTGGCCGCTGTGGGCGGCCGCGCTCTGGATCGCCGGGGAGGCGGCACGCGCGCGTGTTCCCTTCCGCGGCTTCCCGTGGGGCAAGATCGCCTTCGGGCAGGCGGACGGCGTCTTCCTGCCCCTCGCCGCGGTCGGCGGCACCCCTGTGCTCGGTTTCGGCGTCGTCCTGTGCGGCTTCGGCCTGTACGAGATCGTGCGCCTGGTGCTCGAACGGCGGCGCTCGGGCGAGCTGCGGCGGTCGGCCGCCGCGGTGGCGCTGCTCAGCGTGGCCGTCCCCGTCGTCGGCGCGCTGGCCGCCCGCACGCTGGTCAGCGACAAGGCGCAGGACGGCGCCGCGACCGTCGCCGTCATCCAGGGCAACGTGCCGCGCCTCGGCCTGGACTTCAACTCCCAGCGCCGGGCCGTGCTCGATTACCACGCGCGTGAGACGGAGCGGCTGGCCGCCGAGGTCAAGGCGGGCAAGGTCGCCCGGCCCGACTTCGTGCTGTGGCCCGAGAACTCCTCCGACGTCGACCCCTTCGCCAACGCCGACGCCGCAGCCGTCATCGACCGGGCCGCCAAGGCGATCGGCGCTCCCATCTCGGTCGGCGGAGTCGTCGAGCGGGACGGCAAGCTCTACAACGAGCAGATCCTCTGGGATCCGGTGAAGGGCCCCACCCAGACGTACGACAAGCGACAGGTCCAGCCGTTCGGCGAGTACCTTCCGCTGCGCTCGCTCATCGGGGCGATCAACAGCGACTGGACGTCGATGGTCCGCAAGGACTTCAGCCGGGGCACCAAGCCGGGCGTGTTCGACATGGACGACGCCAAGGTCGGGCTGGTCACGTGCTACGAGGCCGCGTTCGACTGGGCGGTGCGCTCCGAGGTCGCCGACGGCGCCCAGCTGATCTCCGTGCCCAGCAACAACGCCACCTTCGACCGCAGCGAGATGACCTACCAGCAGCTCGCCATGTCCCGGGTCCGCGCGGTGGAGCACAGCAGGACCGTCACGGTGCCCGTGACCAGCGGTGTCAGCGCCATCATCATGCCGGACGGGAAGATCACCCAGAAGACCGGCATGTTCGTGGCGGACTCCCTGGTGCAGAAGGTGCCCCTGCGTTCCTCGGAGACCCCTGCGACCAAGCTCGGCATCCTCCCCGAGATGGCTCTGCTGCTCGTCGCGGCGGGCGGTCTGGGATGGGCGATCGGCGCCGCGGTGCGGACCCGCCGCAGCGCGGCCGGCTGACCGGGACGCGGCGGGACGGCCGGAACGCAGCGGGCGGACCGGAACGCGGCGGGCTGACCGGGGCGCCCGGATAGGGTCGGACCATGCCGACTCCAGAGTTCATCACCGAGATCCGGGCCGCCGCGGGCCACCAGCTGCTCTGGCTTCCCGGCGTCAGCGCCGTCGTCTTCGACGACGCGGGACGGGTGCTGCTCGGCCAGCGGGCGGACAACCGCCAGTGGACCGTGATCAGCGGCATCCCGGATCCCGGCGAGCAGCCCGCGGACTGCGCCGTGCGCGAGGTCTACGAGGAGGCCGGGGTGCACTGCGTTGCCGAGCGCGTCGTCCTGGTGCGTGCCGGGAAGCAGGTGGCGTACCCCAACGGCGACGCGTGCCAGTTCATGGACGTCACCTTCCGCTGCCGGGCCGTGGGCGGGACCGCACGGGTCAACGACGACGAGTCCGTCGACGTCGGCTGGTTCACGGTCGACGCCCTGCCGCCTCTGAGCGAACGGCAGCTGTTCCGCATCAAGCAGGCACTCTCCGACGAACCCACATGGTTCGAGACCACGACACCGCAGTGAAGTGTGGGCGCTGACCACATGGGTTCGGCGCGGGGCGCGGCCTGGGGTCGAGGCGTGACTTCCCCCCGGGCCGTCCCTGCCGGCCCCGCCGCGCCCTCGCTCGACCTCGGCGGCCGCATCGCCCTCGTCACCGCCGCCGGCGGCATCGGACGGGCCTGCGCGCTGCGGCTCGCGGCCGACGGGGCCAAGGTCCGCGCCGTCGACCGCGACGCCGTCGGCGCTGCGCTGGCGTGGTGAGGTTTCCCCTTCGCACAACGAGGGCGGTCCGATCCCTGTCGCTCGGGCGGGCCGCCGCCTCCGCTCCGATCGGCGTGGGCGAGGGGACCGGCCCCGGCACCGGAAGGTTCCCGCGCGGTTCTTCCGGTGGTCCGTCCCGTGGTTCTTCCTGGTGTCCCTGTCCGCCCCCGCTCGCTTCAGCAGGCGGTCGGGCAGCCGCCACTCCTCTTCGGCCCGCCTGGCCGAGTGGGAGGACTGCGTGCAAGCAGTGGTCGAATGTGAGTACGCTCCGCTGAACGGTGGGGCTTCGGAGGCCTCGCCCGGATGCTTCCGGCAGGGCTCGAAGGGGATCGTCCCGTGCGGCGGGGCGGTACGGGGGGCGGGGGAGTTGGCGACGTTCGGTGAGATGCTGTTGGTCTTTCGCCGGGCCGCGGGGTTGACACAGGAAGAGCTGGCCGAGGCCGCCGGGATGGCGGCCCGGTCCATCCGGGATCTGGAGCGCGGCCGGCGGGCGCGTCCGCAGCGCCGCACGGCGCAGTCGCTGGTGTCGGCGCTGGGGCTGGGTGACGCCGACGCCGCCGCATTGCTCGCGGCGGGCCGCCCCGGTCGGCAGACGATTCCTCCTGCCGACGACGGCACGGCGCCGTCCGGACTGCTCGGTCGTCAGGACCAACTGGCGGTCCTGGAGCGTGCGGCCGACGAAGCACGGGCGGGCCGGGGCGGCGTGGTGCTGGTACGGGCGGGCGCGGGGATGGGGAAGACCGCGCTGCTTCATGCGTGGGCGGGCGCCCAGCAGCAGGAGATCCTGGTGGTGTCCGCGAGCGGGGCGGAGCTGGAGCAGGGCTTCGCCTTCGGGGTGCTGCGGCAGCTGGTCGAGCCTTTGCTCGCCCGAGCCGGTGACGAGCGGCGGGCACGGTTGTTGTCGGGTCCGGCGCAGTTGGCGTCGCACGCGCTGCGTGTGGAGGGGGCCGGCGAGTTGTCGCCCGAGGCGTCTGTGGGCCTTCTGCACAGTCTGTACTGGCTGATGGTGCATGTCGCCGACGAGGGGCCGGTCGCCGTGGTGGTCGATGACGTGCACTGGACGGATGTCCCGTCGGTGCGGTGGCTCGAGTACCTGGCGCGACGTCTGCGGGGTCTGCCCCTGCTGCTGGTGCTGGCGGGGCGTCCGGACAGCGGGGCAGAGGTAGAACCGATGCTGGAGCGGATCGCCGGACAGCCGTACTGCCGTACGGTCGGCCTGCCCGGGTTGGACGTCGACAGTGTGACCCACCTGGTGCGGGCGAGCCTGGGGCCCGGTGAACCACGGTTCGTCGCCGCGTGTGCGTCGGCCACCGAGAGCAACCCGCTGCTGCTGCACGAGTTGCTGCGGACCCTGGCCGACAACCAGGTCGGGGCCGCCGACGATCAGGCCCATCTGGTGGAGGAGTTCCGGGGTCGGATCCTGGCCGAAACCGTGGTCAAGCGGCTGGCCGATGAGCCGGAGCCCGTCCTCCGCCTGGCGCGGGCCCTGGTCGTGCTGGGGGACGAGGCCACCTGGAAGGTCGCGGCCGAGCAGGCGGGGCTGGGCGAGTCGACGGCACGGGAGCTCGGCGGCAGGCTGCGGCAGATCGGTGTGCTGGCGCCGGGTGAGCCGGTGCGGTTCGGGCATGCGCTGGTCCGCACCGCTGTCGCCGAAGCCGTCCTGGGGCCGGTGGAACTGGCCGCCGGTCACGCGCGGGCCGCCGAACTGCTGCGGAGCGACGGCGCGGCCGACGATCTGGTGGCGGCCCATCTGCTGCTGGCCGAACCGGGCGGTGAGAGCTGGTGGGTGGACACCCTGCGGGAGGCGGCGCGCGCGACTCGTGGCCGAGGGGCTCCGGAGGTCACCGCCGCCTATCTGCGCCGGGCTCTGCGCGAGCCGGTGTCCGTCGAAGAGCGTGGTCCCTTGCTGCTGGAGTTGGGCAAGGACGAGATGCAGGTCGATGTCGGCGCGGCCAGGCACCACCTGACGCAGGCGTCGAAGGCGTTAGCCGACCCGTATGCGCTGGCCGAGGCGGCCTCTCTGCTGGCCACCGCGCTGTTCCTCAGCCATGAGCACGAGCGCGCCGTCGACGTCCTCGCCCGTGCGGTGGACGACCTGGGGCAGACCGACGACGGCGGCATCGGCCTCGCTCGTGAGGTGTCGTGGTTCCTTCAGGCGCAGATGCTGTTGATCGGTTACGACCAGCTGTCCACGCTCCCCGCCGCACGCCGGCACGCGCGACAGCTGTGGGAGCGCAAGCTGGCCGGCGACACCCCTGGTGAGTGCATGGTCCTGGCCGCGCTGTCCGCCTCGGCCACCACAGGGGAGGCCAATGCCCAGGTGGCCAACGACCTCCTGGACCGGGCCCTGCGGGGCGGTCTGCTCGCAGCGGACGCGTCCCACATGCTCGTGACGTTGGCCGGGCTGGCCTTCGTGGCCACCGACCGGCTCGACGACGCGGTCGCGCTGTTCGACCGCGTCGGCGACATGGGGGGCCGATGGGGCTCGTTCCTGATGGTCTCGTCCGCGATGACCTGGCAACTGCTCGTCCAGGCCCGCCGTGGCCGACTGCTCCCGCTCACCGCTGACTTCGGGCACCCCGCCACCGCGGCCGACCAGGGCTTGGAGCCCAGGGTCAGGCTGGCCATGACGACCCAGGTGGGCGAGTCGCTGATCGAGCGGTGCGACCCGACCTCGGCGACGGCAGTGCTCGCCGCGGACGCCGACTTCGACAGGGTGGGCTGGACCTGGCAGGGCCCGGCGCTCCTCGCACGCAGTCGCCTGCACGCGGCACGAGGCAACCCGGCCGCCGCCCTCGCCGTCCTGCATGAGTACGGCGCGGAGGAGAACCGGGTACGGGTCATGAACCTGGCCAGCGCGCCGTGGCGGTCGCGGGCGGCCTTGCTGCACCTCAGGCTCGGACAGCGGGCGGACGCGCTTCAACTGGCCACCGAGGAACTGGAGCTGGCCCATCAGTGGGGCACCGAGCGAGCGATCGGGGTGGCCTCACGATGTCTGGGCGTCGTCCACGGAGGACACCGAGGACTGGCCCTCCTGCGCGAGGCCGTGGCCGTGCTGAAGCGGTCCCCCGCCCGACTGGAACTGGCCCGCGCCCACTACGGGCTGGGAACCGCCCTCATGCGCGGCCGCGAGGTCGACGAGGCCCGCCAGGTCCTCACCCAGGCGCTCCAGCTCGCGGACACCTGCGGCAGCGTGCTGCTCGCCGGCCAAGTACGCGGAGCGCTCGCCATGGCAGGAGTGCGCCCGAAACCAGCACCACCGGCACCCCCGAGCCTCTCCCCGACCGAACACCGGCTGGTCGAGTTGCTCCGCGCAGGCCACAGTGACCGTCAGATCGCCCAGGCCCTGCTCCTGACCCCGCACGACGTGACCGGACTGATCGAGCAAGCAGGCCGCGAACTGGGGGCGACCAGCAGGGCGGAGCTGGCGTCCCCGGCTTGACTTGCCCCTCGAGTGCGAGGCGGTGGTCGAAGACCGAAGGGGCGCCGCCCGGCGGTCACCCGGTCCCTGTCCGTTCAGTCGGCCGCCTCGTCGCGGGCGGTCGTCGCTGCGAAGGGGCGGCGGGGGCCGAGACTGCCGAAGATCTTGACGAGTGTGCGGGTGCGGACCAGCACGACCTGAGTGATCACCTGGAGGAAGATCCACGAGACCGCGTACAGGGCGCCGTCCAGCGCGGGCACGCTGTCGACGGGCAGGGCGTAGGCCATGAGAAGCCGAAGCAGGGCGTCGCACAGCAGACCGACGCCCCACAGTACGGTCAGGCCGCGCCACACTCGTCGGAACGACGCGTCGGACGCCCACAACCGCTCCAGTGTCGTGGTCTTCCCGGGCAGCAGAGTGCGCAGCGCCTGGTAGGTGAACGGGCGCCCGGTGAACAGGGTGATCAGCAGCCAGATTCCGGCCAGCGCGGTGAACAGGCCGTTGCGGGCGAGAGCGATGCGCGGGTCCGAGGTCAGCAGCGAGGCAACCGCGCTCACCGCGAGCAGCGCCAGCGTGAACACCCCGATGGCGTCCAGCTTTCGATGGCGTATCGCGGAGTGGAGCGTGTGCAGGGCCGGCGCCGAACCGCTGAGCAGCAGAGCGGTGATCTCACTCGCGCCACCTGCACGCAACAGGTAATAGAGCCCCACGGGAAGCACGATGTCGCAGACGACGACGATCACGAAAGCCCAGGGTGAGGAGCGGCTTTCGGATGCGGCGGTGGTTTCCGTCGCGGCAGGTGCGGGCGTGGGCGTCGTGGACTCAGGGCGGGGTGTGGGGGAGGTCATGAGAAGTGCTCCGGAGTCGTGGCCTTGGGCATGCCGGCCGAACGTGGTCTCACACGGGCGTCGTGCAGCGGTCGAACGCGACCGTCAGTTCGCGAGCGCAGCGATCCAGGTCCATCGCGGTCTGCGACAGATGGCGGCGCAGGACGGCATCGATCGCGCCACGGATGGCCAGAGCCATGGTGAGGCAGTCGATGTCGCCGAACTCCCCTGCTTCACAGCCCTGTTCGAGCAGTTCGGCAAGCCGGTCCACGGACATGATGCTGCGTTCGACGTCCTCCAGACCGGTGATCTGCCGGTCCCGGATCATTTTGACGATCTCGGTGAGCGCCTGAGTGTGCATCGGATAGCGCGTGATGAAGTCGAAGTTCGACGTGATGTACGCGCTCAGCTTGCCGCGATATGTCTGCTCGTCACCCATGCGCATTCCGGCCACCTTTTCGGCCATTTCAAGGATGACGCGGGCGGCTTCCGCGAAAAGCTCGGGTTTGCCGGAGAAGTGGTAGGAGATCATTCCCGTGCTGCAGAGTTCGGCCTGCTGCGAGATTCTGCTGAACGACGCCTTCGTGTAGCCGGATTCGGCGAGCGTTTCGATAGCCGCCTGTACTATCTGCGCACGCCGCGCATTCTGTGTGAAAGTGCGGTTGTTCGCCTTCGCTGTTCTGGCCGTCATGACCTCAGATTAACCGGGTCGTGATCGTGATTTTCCTAGAGTTCGAGCGGTTGTTGCCGCCCTGAGATAATCACCGCAGTCAGCACACCGGCACCCGCCGGGCCGTCGTGCGCACGGCGTCGACGAGGTCCATCGTCGCGATCGAGTCCATGAGCTGCCCGGTGTCGCCGCCGCCCGAGCGGCCCGCGCGCGCGAACTCCGCCAGCAGAAGCGCCAACTGGTCCGCGGCGGGCAGCACCAGCCGCTCCTCGCGGTCCTGTTCCTCGATGACGAGGAGCGGCTGATGCGTGGCCGGCGGAGTGAACGCCCGGGTCACCGTCAGCCGGCCCCGATCGCCCCACACCGTGTACGTCGACGCATAGGCGTGCTCGAAGCCGAACGCCAACTCGGCGAGGACCCCCGACGGCGAGGTGAGCAGGACCTGCCCCGACAGATCGAGACCGTCCGAGGCACGGGTGCGCAACGTCGCCCCGGCCACCTCCAGTCCCGGCCCGAGCAGGTGCACGGCGGCCCGCAGCGGGTACACGCCGGCGTCGAGCAGAGCGCCGCCGCCCAGCCGGGCGTCGTAGCGGATGTCGTCCTGCGGCAGCGGCGGAATGCAGAACGCGGCACGGAAGGCTGCAGGCCGGCCCACACGCCCCTCGGCCATCAGTTCCCGCACCCGGGCGTGTTGCGGATGGTGCAGGAACATGAAGTTCTCCCGCAGCGCCAGTCCGCGTTCCGCTGCCAACGCGCACTGGGAACGCGCCTCGGCGGCGTCGATCCCGATCGGCTTCTCCACCAGCACGTGCTTGCCCGCGTGCAGCGCCTGCTCGGCCCAGCGGCGGTGCAGAGCCGGCGGGGTCGACACGTACACCGCGTCCACGTCCGTTCGCTCCAGCAGCGCTTCGGCGTCCTCCTCGGCCGCGCAGCCGAACTGTTCCGCGAAGCGGGCCGCCTTCTTCGCCGCGCGTCCCGCCACGGCCGTCAGCTCCCACTCCGGCATACGGGTCACCGTCGGCAGGACCCGCCGCTCGGCCATCGACGAGGTGCCGATCACTCCCAGGCGCAGCGGCGACGCCGCCGGGGCCGTCACAGCGACCTCAGCGCGGTGACCAGCGTGCGCGCCTGAACGCTCAAGTTGTGGCTGTAGCGCAGCAGTTCGTCGACCTGCCGCAGGGACACCCAGCGGAACTCCTCCGATTCCAGAGGCACCCCGTCCTCTTCCCCGATATCGATGATCACGTAGTGGCTCTGGGCGTTGAGGAACCGTCCGCCCTCCTCCGACAGCAGCACGTCGTACACGGCGCCGCCGCGCCGGTTCTGCACCTCGTCCAGATAGGGAGGCCACGACGAGCGCGGCAGGTGCGAGTAGTTCTGGACCGTGCACTGCACCGTCGGCCCCAGCTCGACCACCGTCAGGAAGCCGGCCTCGGCGCGGGCCCGCAGCAGCACATGGCGTACGCCGTCGATCCGACGCACGAACAGGGCGGCGATCCCCGTCCCGTGCGGCTCGATGAGCGGTTGCGACCACGCCGCCACCTCACGGCGGCCCGAGACGACGTCCACGGCCACCACGCTGAAATGGTGTCCGCGCACGTGGGACACCGTGTGCGGATCGTGCCGCCAGCCCTGGGTGTCCGCGAGCCCGATCGGGGCCACGCTCACGTCGTGCTCCGCCCGTCGCCGAGTGATCCAACTGCGTATCTCGGCGTCCGAGTGCAGGGATCCGGCCAGGGCGGAGGCGTCCGGCCGCCAGTCGGGCAGGCACGACAGGACGGTCCGGGCGTCCATGTTCACGACGTTGTCCTGCTTGAGCAGCATGTTCACCTGCCGCAGGGTCAGCCATGCGAAGTCCTCGCCCGCCTCCACCTCCGGACCGACCCGCACGATCATGTTGCGGTTCCTCTTGCGGAGGAACCACGAACCCTGCTCCGACTGGAGGACGTCGGCCACCACCGCACCCGGCCCGGGACTGCGGAAACAGTCCAGGTAGCGGACGGCCGAACCTCCGTGCACCCGACGGTAGTTGCTCTTCGTCGCCTGGACGGTCGGCGACAACTGCATCCCGTTCACGTTGCCCGGCTCCGACTTCGCCTGCAGCAGCAGGTGAGGTATGCCGCCGAAGTCCCGCATGGCGATCCCCAGGATCCCGATCTCCGGCTGATCGACGATCGGCTGCTCCCACGTGGACACCGGACCGAAGTCCGAGTGGACCCGCAGCCCGTGCACCGAGAAGAAGCCGCCGCTCGCGTGCCGCAGATCGCCGGTCCCCTCCTCGAACCGCCAGCCGGACAGCCCCGCGAACGGCACCCGTTCCACCCGCTGCGGCTGGGCGCGACGCCGGTCCTCCAGCCACGCCGCGAGTTCCACGTCGCTGAGCACACCGCCGTCGACGGTCGCCGCGGAGACGGCGAGGGCCGCCAGCGTGTGGGCCTCCTCGCCGTGCGGCGCCGCAGGCGCGATTGTCGAAGTCATCGATCTGCCCTTCTCTCGACCGGGGTGTGCGACCGCTCGCGTGATCGACCAGGGCGGGCCTGGCGCCGGCGCGCGCACCCGCGCCGCAGGACGCGCGGCCGAATCCGCCCCCACAGAGTGCCCGTTCGTATTCGAGCATTCGCCTAGACCGCCGCCCCTTGCGGCGGGCCCCGCCACTGGCTATGGCCCGCCGCCGCGTCCGGCGGCAGCGACCGTGGCCGGCCGGGGCGACCGGCCGGCCACGGCCCACGACGTGCCTAGAGATTCCCCTAGAGCGTTTCCCCGGATCGCCGGACGGCCCCTGTCCGCGTGCGAATGTGTGAGCCACCCCCAGCCTCCCGCCCCCGGTTTTGGAGTGCCCTCGATGAACCAGCCGGTGCCCACCGCCGTCCGAAACACCGCTCCGGGTCAGGAGCCCGTGGCCGTGGTCGGCCTCGCGTGCCGGCTCCCGGGCGCCGACGATCCGGCCGCCTACTGGGAGCTGCTGGCCGCGGGCCGCAGCGCCGTCACCGACACTCCGCAGGACCGGCGCACGGGCGTCCCCGCCCAGGGCTGGCCCACCCCGCACGGTGGCACCGCACCCCTGCGCGGCGGCTACGTCGGCGCACCCGCCGACTTCGACGCCGCGTTCTTCGGCATCTCGCCCCGCGAGGCCGACGCCATGGACCCGCAGGCCCGCCTCGCTCTCGAACTGGGCTGGGAGGCCCTGGAGCACGCCGGTGTCCCGGTCACCGCCGCCCTGCGCGCCGTGGCGGTCTACCTGGGCGTCGACGGCTGCGACTACGCCGACGTCGTCCGCGACGCGGGACAGGGAACCGGACACCACACGCTCACCGGTCTCCACCGCTCCCTCATCGCCAACCGGCTGTCCTACGCGCTCGGCGTCAGCGGCCCCAGCGTGACCGTCGACAGCGCTCAGTCCTCCTCCCTGGTCGCGGTCCAGCTCGCCTGCGACAGCCTCCGGCTCGGTGACTGCGACCTCGCCCTCGCCGGCGGAGTCCACCTCAACCTCAGTCCGCAGAGCTCCCTGGCCGCGGCCCAGTTCGGGGCGCTCTCCCCGGACGGCGCCTGCCGCACCTTCGACGCCCGCGCCAACGGCTACGTACGCGGCGAAGGCGGCGGCGTCGTCGTGCTGAAGCTGCTCTCGCACGCCGTCGCCGACGGCGACCGCGTCCACGCCGTCATCCGCGGCGGCGCCCTCAACAACGACGGCGCCGGAACCAGCATCACCACTCCGGACGCCGACGCCCAGGCGGCCGTCCTGCGCACCGCGTGCCTGCGCGCCGGTGTCGACCCCGCAGCCATCGGTTACGTCGAACTCCACGGCACCGGAACCCGCGTCGGCGACCCCGTCGAGGCCGCCGCCCTCGGCGCGGTGCTCGGGACCGCCGACGGGCGACGCGCCCCGCTGGCCGTCGGCTCGGCGAAGACCAACATCGGCCACCTGGAAGGCGCCGCCGGCATCGCAGGACTGCTCAAGACGGTGCTCTGCCTCTCCCATCGTCGGCTCGTGCCCAGCCTGAACCACGACGAGCCCAACCCCGCCATCGACCTCGACGGCCTCGGCCTGCGCGTCCAACGCGACGCCGTCGCCTGGGCCCCGGCCGCCCCCGGCGACCGGCTGCGCGCCGGAGTCTCCTCCTTCGGCATGGGCGGCACCAACGTCCATCTCGTCCTCGAAGAAGCCCCCGAGGCCGAGACGAGCCCGCCGCAGCCGCGCGCCACCCCCGTCGCCGTGCCCTGGCTGCTGTCCGCCGCCACGCCCGGCGCGCTCCGGCTGCAGACGGACCGCCTCACCGCACACGTCCGCGACACCGGCGCAGACCCCGTGGACATCGCCTGGTCCCTGCTGACCACCCGCACCCCACTCGCGCACCGGGCCCTCGCCGTGGGATCGGACACCGCCGCTCTGCTCGGCGGCATCGCCGCAGCGGCCCCGTCCCACCCCCTCGACGGTGACGTGAACCGGCCCGTGTTCGTCTTCCCCGGCCAGGGCAGCCAGTGGGCCGGCATGGCCGCCGAACTGCTCGCGTCCTCACCCGTCTTCGCCGCACGCCTCATGGAGTGCGGCCAGGCGCTGGCGCCGCACGTCGCGTGGGATCTCGCCGCCGTGCTCCGGGGCGACGCCGACGCTCCGCCCCTGGACCGGTCCGACGTCGTGCAGCCCGTGCTCTGGGCCGTCATGGTGTCCCTGGCCGCCCTGTGGCAGTCGTACGGCGTGCGGCCCGCCGCCGTCGTCGGACATTCACAGGGCGAGATCGCCGCCGCCTGCGTGGCCGGAGCCCTCAGCCTGGAGGACGCCGCCCTGGTCGTCGCACTGCGCAGCAAGATCCTCGTGCCCATCGAGGGCCGCAGCGGCATGGTCGCGCTCGACCTCTCCGAGGACGCCGCCCGCCGGTTCACCGGGAAATGGGACGGCCGTGTCACCGTCGCCGCCCTCAACGGCCCCGCCTCCACGGTCGTCTCCGCCGACATCGAGACCCTCGACGACATCCTCGCCGCCGCGGACCGCGAGAACGTCCGCGCCCGCCGCGTCGGCATCGACTACGCCTCCCACTCCCCGCACGTGGACCCGGTGCGCGAGCAGATGCTCGGCCTCCTCGCGGGGATCACCCCGCGCGAGCCGGAGGTGCCCTTCCTGTCCACGGTCACCGGAGACTGGCTCGAAGGCCCTGTCACCGACGCCCGCTACTGGTACGACAACCTCCGCAACCCCGTCCTCCTGGAGCCGGCCGTGCGTGCGTTGGCGCTCGCGGGTCACGGCGCCTTCGTCGAGGTCAGCCCGCACCCCGTGCTCATCGCCCCGGTCAAGGAGACCATCGAGGCCGCGACCGGCCCCCGGCAGGCGGTGGTCACCGGAACGCTGCGTCGGGGCCAGGGCGGAGCCACCCGGTTCCAGACCTCCCTCGGCGCCCTGTGGAGCCACGGCGCCGACGTCGACTGGGCCCCCGTCTTCACCGGTCTGGCTCCCCGGCGCTGCGAGCTGCCCACCTACGCCTTCCAGCGCCGACGGCACTGGGTCACCGGCGCCTCGGACGACGCCGCGAACGCGCCGACGGCCACCGCGACGACCCCCGGCGCAGACGCCCCCGCGACCGCCCCCGCGACCGCCACGGCGACCGTCTCGGGCGACGAGGCGGGCTCCGGACTCGGCGGCGCAGACGCGCTGCGCCTCGTCCGCGACTGCACCGCGGTCGTCCTCGGCTACCCGGACCAGGCCCAGGTCGACCCGCAACGGACCTTCAAGGACCTCGGCATCGACTCCGTCACCGCCGTCGAGCTGCGCGACCGGATCAACTCCGTCGGCGGCCTCGCCCTGGCGACGACCGCCGTCTACGAGTACCCCACGCCCGCCCGGCTCGCCGAGAGCCTGAGCGTCTCCGCCCCCGCCGCCACCGGGGTCGCCGCACGCGATCACCACGCGGCCGCCGACGATCCGATCGCGATCGTGTCGATGGGGTGCCGCTTCCCGGGCGGCGTCCGCGCCCCCGAGGACCTGTGGCGGCTGGTCCAGGACGAGATGGACGCCGTCACGGCGTTCCCCACCGACCGTGGCTGGGACGTCGACGCCCTCTACGACCCCGACCCCGACCGCAGCGGCACCACCTATGTCCGCGAGGGCGGGTTCCTGGCGGGCGCGGCCGAGTTCGACGCGGCCTTCTTCGGGATCTCGCCGCGCGAGGCGACGGCGATGGACCCGCAGCAGCGACTGCTGCTGGAGACCTCGTGGGAGACGATCGAGCGGGCGGGACTCGACCCCCGTGCCCTGCACGCCACCTCCACCGGCGTCTTCGTCGGAGTCACCGCGCCCGAGTACGGTCCCCGCCTCCACGAAGCGGACGACGCCGTCGAAGGCCACCTCCTCACGGGCACGACGGCCAGTGTGGCGTCCGGGCGCATCGCCTACGCGCTGGGACTGGAGGGCCCGGCGGTCACCGTCGACACGGCCTGCTCCTCCTCTCTGGTCGCCCTGCACCTGGCGGTGCGCGCGCTGCGCTCCGGCGAGTGCCGTCTGGCGGTGGCCGGCGCCGCCACCGTGATGTCGGGACCCGGGGCGTTCGTCGCCTTCAGTCGCCAGCGTGCCCTCGCACCCGACGGCCGCTGCAAGCCGTTCGCCGCAGACGCGGACGGATTCGCCCTGTCCGAGGGTGTGGGTGTGCTGCTGCTGGAGCGGTTGTCGGACGCGCGTCGGCTGGGTCATCAGGTGCTGGCGGTGGTGCGGGGTTCGGCGATCAACCAGGACGGTGCGTCGAACGGGTTGACGGCGCCGAACGGTCCGTCGCAGCAGCGGGTCATCCGTGCGGCGTTGGCGGACGCGGGTCTGTCGGCGGCGGATGTGGACGTGGTGGAGGCGCACGGCACGGGGACGAAGCTCGGCGATCCGATCGAGGCGCAGGCGCTGCTGGCGACCTACGGTCAGGAGCGCGACGGCGACCGCCCGCTGTGGCTGGGGTCAGTGAAGTCCAACAT
>NZ_JBEPBI010000195.1:0-14844 GCF_040299045.1 Streptomyces sp. NPDC001027 | reverse complement strand
GCGAGGGGTGCCGGGGGCGCGAGGGGTGCCGGGGGCGCGAGGGGTGCCGGGGGCGTCCATATCTCCACAGTAGGACCGCGCCGCCCAGACCCAGGGGGGCCGCCCCCTCCCCCCTCCCCTCCCCTCCCCCTCACACCCAGCGTCGGGCAAGCCGCAGCAGCCCTGCGTTCGACTCGCGTCGGGTCCAGGCGATGAGCGCGAGCGGCACCAGCAGGATGAGCGGTGTCGCCGCGTTCTGGCCGCCGAAGACCGTGACCTGGACGACGAACGCGCCCACCATCAGCGCCCCCAGAGCGATCGCCGCCGCGGACTGGAGGACCGGGACCAACAGGGCCACCGCACCGGCGAGTTCAAGAACGCCGATCGTGTACATACCGACGCTGCCCCAGCCGATCGTGTCGAAGGCCTCGGCAGCCGACGGGTGTGCGATCAGCTTCGGGAGCGCGCTGGCGACGCCGTAGAACAGCGCGAGGATCACCTGCAGACTCCGCAGGGCGATCCGGGCGCGACGGCCTCCGGCGGGAGTGGAGGGGGAGTCGGTCGCGGCGAGCGGAGCAGTGGTCTCGGACATGGGGTTCTCCTGTGGTGAGCGGTCCGTCGTGGTGTCACGCGGTCGAAGAGGTAGACCGACCGGCGACACCCGACTCATCGCCTCTCACGGAGATTTCCCGCCCGAAAATCCTCACCCTTCTCGCTCTCCCTGCCCGCCTTCCTCCTCTCTCCGCTCCCCTTTCCCCGCCCGCCGCCGACACGCTCCCCGCTCGCCCGGCTCCTCCCCGCTCACTCGGCTCCGCCCCCGCCGTCGGCGAGGCCTGCGTCTCACGCCCCTCCTGCTCCGCCGCTCTGCGCAGCCGCCCGGCCTCCCTCCGATCCCTGATCCGTCATCGGCACCACCCGCACCCAGATCCTGTCCTCCGTCAGGTAGCGGTCCACCCGGAGACCGACTTCGACCAGTGCCTCCTCGAACTGTTCTCGGGTCAGGGGTCGGGACAGGAAGGTCTGCGTCCAGACGGCGTCGGGGAACTCGTACTCCGCGTGCACGGAGTGGACGCCATCGCCGACGGGCTCTGCCGAGACGACCCGTATCGTGAAGCCGCTCGGGTCGACCCGTTCGCGGGGCACGTCGGTGTGGTACTCCTCGCCCTCCCGCTGGATCAGCACACATCCGCCCTCGACGACGTGCCGTAAGCAGGTCCGCAGCAGTCCACGCCGCACCTCGACGTCACCGCTGTGCACGAGGAAGGAGGCGAGCATGACCACGTCGAACGTCTCGCCCAGGTCGAGGTGCTCGATCGGGCTGCATATCGTCCGCGCTCCGCGGACGCGCTCCAGCATCTCGGCGGACTCGTCGACGGCGGTGACGGTGAATCCTCGCTCCAGGAGGGCGTGGGTCACTCGGCCCACGCCGCTGCCGAGCTCCAGGATGCGGGCGCCGGGAGGCGCCGCCGCCGCGACGACGTCCGGCTCGTCCCCGATCGGGAGCCGGGTGTAGAACTCGACGGCGCAGCCGTCCGGAGTGATGGCACCGGGGCCGGTTCCCTTGTATCCGTGGCGCATTTCTCGTGTCATACCCGTCCAACGGGCGGGTTGCCGGGGGCCGTTCCCGGTCCTGTCCGGTTCACCCGTTCGAGGGATGGCCCGCTGTTCGAGCTCACGGGAGGGAGCGCGGCGGCCTGTGGATGGCGTCCGGGCGGAGGAGTACGTTGAGGTGAGGAGCCGTGATCGGGATGCGTACGGGCAGTGAGCCGACGACAGCGCGCAGTGCGTTGCGGATGCGTCTGTGGCTGTCCCTGTGGGGACTGGCCTGGGCGGTCTTCGGGACGGCCGCGTTCGCCGCGGTGGGGCGCCCGGGGTGGGCGGCGGCCTGCGGGGTGCTGTGGGTGGTGGTCACCGTCGACCTGGCGGTGGTCCTCAGGCACCTGCGGCAGGGCCCGCACTACCAGCCCGGCCGGGACATCCCCCCGTACCGGCCGCCGGAGCACCGCCCGTGGTGACGAGCCTGCCCCGGCTGTCGCGGACCGTCCGCGGTGACGACGCGTCTCAGCTGTCGACGTGCAGTCCGCGGTGACGAGCCGTCTCAGCTGTCGAAGCGGGCGGCCTTGAGGTATTCGGGGTTGGGGTCGAGTGCGGCGGCCAGCCGGAAGTGGCGTTTTGCCTGGTCGGCGCGGCCCTGTCGCTCGTAGGTGCGGCCGAGCGCGAAGTGTGCGAAGGCGTTGTCCGGCTCCCGCTCCAGGACGACGGTGAACTCCAGTTCGGCGGGGCGCAGTTGCGCGGCGGCGAAGAAGGCGCGCGCCCGCAGGAGCCGGGCGGCGGTGTTCTCGGGGTGTGCGGCGATGACCGAGTCGAGCAATTTCACCGCGCCCCGCGGGTCCCGTGCGGCGAGCAGCTGTTCCGCGGCACGGAAGTCTATGACATGCGTCTCCGGAGTACGTCCGGTCGATCCTGCGGTATTGGGCACGGAAAAATCCTTCCCTTGCTGGAAGGGTTCAACGCGCGGAGCCGGCGGCGCTATTCCGAGGAGGCCTCGGGCCGGGATTCCGGGGAGGCACCAGGCCGGGCGTGTGCTCGGCGGACCAGGTCGTCCCAGACGTCCTGCACGCGGTGTTCCAGCGCTGTCAGCGGCACGTCGTTGTCGATCACGATGTCGGCGATCTCCCGGCGGTTCTCGCGGGTCGCCTGGGCGGCCATGCGGGCGCGGGCGTCGTCCTCGGTCATGCCGCGCAGCCGGACGAGCCGGTCGAGCTGGGTGGCGGGGGCCGCGTCGACGACGATCACGACGTCGTACAGGGGTGCGAGGCCGTTCTCGGTGAGGAGGGGGACGTCGTGGACGACGACGGCGTCGTCGGGGGCCTCGGTCTCGAGGGCGTGGGAGCGGGCGCCGACCAGGGGGTGCACGATCGAGTTGAGGAGGGCGAGGCGCTCGGGGTCGGCGAAGACGATGGAGCCCAGCCGGGGGCGGTCGAGGGCGCCGTCGGGTGTCAGCACGTCCTTCCCGAAGGCGTCGACGATCGCCGCGAGACCCGGGGTGCCCGGGGCGACGACCTCGCGTGCGATGCGGTCCGCGTCGATGAGCACGGCTCCGTGTGCGACGAGCAGCCGTGACACCTCGCTCTTGCCGGCGCCGATCCCGCCGGTCAGGCCCACCTTCAGCATGAGCGGAAGCTTAGGGCCTGCCGGTGACAGTGCGCCCGGCGGGCCGGGGCGGACCGCTTCCCGGGCGGCGGCGTGCGTGCGCGGCGCCCGGGAGGCAGCCGCTGCTCAGCCCTCGCCTTCCCGTTCCGCCAGGAAGCGTTCGAATTCCAGGCCGATCTCGTCGGCGGAGGGGATGTCGACCGGCTCGGCGAGCATGTTTCCGCGGGTCTCCGCGCCGGCGGCGGCGTCGTACTGGTGCTCGAGGCCCTGGACGAGCGAGGTGAGCTCCTCGTCGCCTTCCTGGATCTGGCGGTCGATCTCGGTCTGCGTGCGGTGGGCGTCGGTGCGCAGGGCGTGGGCGATGGCGGGCAGGACCAGGCCGGTCGCCGCGGTGATCGCCTCGAGGACCGTCAGAGCGGCGTCGGGGTAGGCGGAGCGGGCGATGTAGTGCGGCACGTGGGCGGCGACGCCCAGGATGTCGTGGCCGGCTTCCATGAGGCGGTACTCGACGAGCGCCTCGGCGCTGCCGGGGACCTGGGCCTCGTCGAAGGGGCTGCGGTGGCCGGGCATGAGGTCGGTGCGGTTGCCGTGCGGGGTGAGGCCCACGGGGCGCGTGTGCGGCACGCCCATGGGGATGCCGTGGAAGTTCACGGACAGGCGGACGCCGAGCCGCTCGACGATCTGCTGTACGGCGGCGGCGAAGCGCTCCCACTCGACGTCCGGCTCGGGGCCCGACAGCAGGAGGAAGGGCGCGCCGGTGGTGTCCTGGAGGAGTCGTACCTCGATGGCCGGTTCCTCGTAGTCGCTCCACCGGTCGCGCTTGAAGGTGAGCAGCGGGCGGCGCGCGCGGTAGTCGACGAGCCGGTCGTGGTCGAAGCGGGCGACGAGTTGGTGGGGCAGCGAGTCGAGAAGCCGCTCGACGATCTGGTCGCCGGTCTCGCCCGCGTCGATGTATCCGTCGAAGTGGTAGAGCATGACAAGTCCGGCCGACTCCTGGGCCAGCGCCATGTCGACGACTGCCAGGCCCTTCGGCTCCCATGCGTACAGACTCTGCGGATCAAGCACTTGGACCGCTCCTCCTCGTGTTCCTTTCGGACAACGCCCTTGGGAGCGTGGGCATTCCCGTCCGCGCCTCATGATCCAACGATTCGTGCGGGGCGGGGCGGCGGTCAGCACCGAGGGCCCGCACCTCGAAAGGTGCGGGCCCTCGGCCATGTACTACGCCTCAGTGGCTGCGATCTGCTGCCACCTGCTGCGATCTGCGGATCAGCTCTGGCCGCCGGCCAGCTTCTCGCGCAGCGCGGCAAGCGCCTCGTCCGAGGCCAGCGCGCCGGACGTGTCGGCGCCCTCGGAGGAGTAGGAGCCGCCACCGCTGGACGCGGCCGGAGCCGCACCGGCGGTGTCGCCGCCCTCGGCGGCGGCCTTCTCGTCCGCCTCGCGGGACTTGATGACCTGAGCCTGGTGCTGCTCGAAGCGCGTCTGCGCCTCGGCGTACTGGTTCTCCCAGACCTCACGCTGCGACTCGAAGCCCTCGAGCCAGTCGTTGGTCTCGGGGTCGAAGCCCTCGGGGTAGATGTAGTTGCCCTGGTCGTCGTACGACGCGGCCATGCCGTAGAGCGTCGGGTCGAACTCGACCGAGGCCGGGTCGGAGCCGAAGGACTCGTTGGCCTGCTTCAGCGACAGCGAGATCCGGCGACGCTCGAGGTCGATGTCGATGACCTTGACGAAGATCTCGTCGTTGACCTGGACGACCTGCTCCGGGATCTCCACGTGGCGCTCGGCCAGCTCGGAGATGTGGACCAGACCCTCGATGCCCTCGTCCACGCGGACGAACGCACCGAACGGAACCAGCTTCGTGACCTTGCCGGGCACGACCTGGCCGATCTGGTGGGTGCGGGCGAACTGCTGCCACGGGTCTTCCTGGGTCGCCTTCAGCGACAGGGAGACGCGCTCGCGGTCCATGTCGACGTCGAGGACCTCGACCGTGACCTCCTGGCCGACCTCGACGACCTCGGAGGGGTGGTCGATGTGCTTCCAGGACAGCTCGGAGACGTGGACCAGACCGTCGACGCCACCCAGGTCCACGAAGGCGCCGAAGTTGACGATCGAGGAGACGACGCCGGAGCGGACCTGACCCTTCTGGAGGGTCGTGAGGAACGTCTGGCGCACCTCGGACTGGGTCTGCTCCAGCCAGGCGCGGCGGGACAGGACCACGTTGTTGCGGTTCTTGTCCAGCTCGATGATCTTGGCCTCGAGCTCCTTGCCCACGTAGGGCTGGAGGTCGCGGACGCGGCGCATCTCGACGAGGGAGGCCGGCAGGAAGCCACGGAGGCCGATGTCGAGGATGAGACCACCCTTGACGACCTCGATGACGGTGCCGGTGACGATGCCGTCCTCTTCCTTGATCTTCTCGATCGTGCCCCAGGCGCGCTCGTACTGGGCGCGCTTCTTCGAGAGGATCAGGCGGCCTTCCTTGTCCTCCTTCTGGAGAACGAGGGCTTCGATCTCGTCACCGACGGCGACGACCTCGTTGGGGTCGACGTCGTGCTTGATCGAGAGTTCGCGGCTCGGGATGACACCTTCGGTCTTGTAACCGATGTCGAGCAGGACCTCGTCCCGGTCGACCTTCACGATGACGCCGTCGACGATGTCGCCGTCGTTGAAGTACTTGATCGTCTCGTCGATCGCGGCGAGGAAGGCTTCCTCGTTACCGATGTCGTTGACCGCAACCTGCGGGGTGGTGGCGGTGGTCTCGGTGCTGCTCGTCATGTGGGAAAGGGCTCCGGTTACGGACAGAAAGTCGTAGGTACTGCTACGCCGGGAGCCCGTGTCGCTCTGAAGAAGCCGGACAGCCAAGGACGCGCCCCACCAGTGACTGGTGACGACGCCTCGAAAACCGAGGGGACATACAACAGATGCGAGCGCAGCCTGCTACGTCTGAGGTGCGCAGGCTCGCAGCGCAACTTGTAGCATACGGGGGCAGCCGGGCAGGGTCAATGCGCGAAGGCGCACACCCGGGGCGGAACACCGCATACCCGGCACACAACCTTTCTCCTGAGGTCACGCAGGCCGCAGGAAGCCCCTCCGGCGACACCTCGGTGCGCCGTCGGGCGGGTTGCACGGAAGAGTACGACGAGGGAGCCGATCATCCAAGAGCCCGCATCGTCCGAGCCGGCCGTCGAGCCGGAAGCCACCCGACGCGACGCCGACGTCGCCGAGAGCTCCCGGGCCAACCGGGGCTGGTGGGACCGCAACGCGGACGAATACCAGATCGAGCACGGCACCTTCCTCGGCGACGACCGCTTCGTATGGGGACCCGAGGGTCTGGACGAGGTGGAGGCCGAGCTGCTCGGCCCGCCCGAGGACCTGAAAGGCAGGTCGGTCCTGGAGATCGGCGCCGGCGCGGCGCAGTGCGCGCGCTGGCTGGCCGCGCAGGGCGCCCGCCCGGTGGCCCTCGACCTCTCCCACCGGCAGCTCCAGCACGCGCTGCGCATCGGCGGCTCCTTCCCGCTGGTGTGCGCCGACGCGGGCGCGCTGCCCTTCGCGGACGCCTCGTTCGATCTGGCGTGCTCGGCGTACGGGGCGCTGCCCTTCGTCGCCGATCCGGTGCTGGTGCTGCGGGAGGTGCGGCGGGTGCTGCGTCCGGGCGGGCGTTTCGTGTTCTCCGTGACCCATCCGATCCGCTGGGCGTTTCCCGACGAGCCGGGTCCCGAGGGCCTGTCCGTGTCCGCGTCCTACTTCGACCGCACTCCCTACGTCGAGCAGGACGATCAGGGCCGCGCCGTGTACGTGGAGCATCACCGGACGCTCGGCGACCGGGTCCGCGACATCGTGGCGGGCGGGTTCCGGCTGGTGGACCTGGTGGAGCCGGAGTGGCCGGCCTGGAACTCGTCGGAGTGGGGCGGCTGGTCCCCGCTGCGCGGAAACCTGATCCCCGGCACGGCGGTCTTCGTCTGCGAGCGGGACTAGCGCCCGGCCGCTCACCCGCCGCGGCGTCCCGCCGTCCCTCACGTACTCACCACGCACGCGCGCGTGCGTGTCGTGACGCGTCCACGCGCGCGTGTGCGTAGGGGCGGCGGGCGTATGCGGGGACTGTGGGCGTACGACACTGGGTGGGTGATCCCCCGTTTCGACGCCCTGGACGCGCTGCCCGTGCGGGCCGCCCTGCCCGATCTGAACGACGCCCTGGAGGGGCACGGCGCGGCCGTGCTCGCCGCGCCGCCGGGCACCGGCAAGACGACGCTGGTGCCGCTGGCGCTGGCCGGACTGCTCGGCGGGGGGCCCGCGCGGCGGGTGGTGGTGGCCGAGCCGCGGCGGATCGCGGCGCGGGCCGCGGCGCGGCGGATGGCCTGGCTGCTGGGCGAGAGGCCCGGGGACAGCGTCGGGCACACCGTGCGCGGGGAGCAGGTCGTCGGGCGGCGCACGCGCGTGGAGGTCGTCACGACCGGCGTGCTGCTGCAACGCCTTCAGCGCGACCAGGAGCTGAAGGGCGTCGACGCGGTGGTGCTGGACGAGTGCCATGAGCGTCATCTCGACGCGGACGCGTCGGCCGCGTTCCTGTGGGACGTGCGCGAGGCGCTGCGGCCCGAGCTGCGGCTGGTGGCCGCTTCGGCGACGACGGACACGGCCGGGTGGGCGCGGCTGCTGGGCGGGGCTCCGGTGGTGCGGGCCCAGGGCACGGCGTTCGACGTCGAGGTGGTGTGGGCGCCGCCGGTGCGTGCCGTGCGGCCGCCGCACGGGATGCGGGTGGATCCGGCGCTGCTGGCGCATGTGGCGTCGGTGGTGCGGCGGGCTTTGGCGGAGCGGTCGGGGGACGTGCTGTGCTTCCTGCCGGGGGTCGGGGAGATCGCGCGGGTCGCGGGGCAGCTGGGGGCGCCGGACGGGGTGGACGTGGTGCAGGTGCACGGGCGGTCGCCCGCGGAGGTGCAGGACGCGGTGCTGTCGCCCGGTGTGCGGCGCCGGGTGGTGCTCGCCACGTCCGTGGCGGAGTCCTCGCTGACGGTGCCGGGGGTGCGGGTGGTCGTGGACTCGGGTCTGGCACGGGAGCCGCGGGTGGACCACGCGCGCGGGCTGAGCGCGCTGACGACCGTGCGGGCCTCGCAGGCGGCGGGACGGCAGCGGGCCGGGCGGGCCGGGCGTGAGGCTCCGGGGGCGGTGTACCGGTGCTGGGCGCAGGCGGAGGACGTCCGGCTGCCGGCGTTCCCGGCTCCGGAGATCAAGGTGGCCGATCTGACGGCGTTCGCGCTGCAGGCGGCCTGCTGGGGCGATCCGGACGCCTCGGGGCTCGCGTTGCTCGACGCGCCGCCGGCCGGGGCGATGGCGGCGGCGCGGGAGCTGCTGACGGCGATCGGCGCGGTGGACGCGGCGGGCCGGGTGACGGCCCGGGGGGTGCGGCTGGCTCGGCTGGGGGTGCATCCGCGGCTGGGGCGGGCGTTGCTGGACGGGGCGGCGCTGGTGGGGGTGGAGCGGGCGGCGGAGGTGGTGGCGCTGCTGAGCGAGGAGGCGCCGCGGGAGTACGGCGACGATCTGGCGGCGGCATTGCGGGCTGTCCGGCGCGGGGGCGACGCCTATGCGGGGAGGTGGCGTTCGGAGGTGCGGCGGCTGCGGGCGGTCGCTGCGGACGTGGAGGCGCCGGCGGGGCGGGAGTCAGCGGGGCGGGAGGCGTCGTCGGGTTCGGGGAGCCGCGGGGGTCAGGGCGGGGCGGTCGCCGTCGAGGATCTCGCCGTGGGCCATGTGGTGGCCCTGGCGTTTCCGGAGCGGGTCGCGAGGTCCGACGGCGGGTCGTGGCTGATGGTCTCGGGGACCCGGGCGGAGGTGCGGGACGGGTCGGGTCTGCGGGGCGCCCGTTGGCTGGCGGTCGCCGTCGCTGACCGGCCGGTCGGCCGGGGGCACGCGCGCGTGCAGCTGGCGGCGGTGGTGGACGAGGAGGTGGCGCGGCTCGCGGCCGGTGCGCTGCTGGACGAGCGGGACGAGGTGCGCTGGGCCGACGGGGACGTGGTGGCGCGGCGGGTGGAGCGGCTCGGGGCGGTGGAGCTCGGGGCGCGTCCGTTGCGGGACGCGGACGCGGCGCTGGTGCGCGGGGCGCTGGTGGAGGGATTGGAGAAGGAGGGGCTGGGGCTGCTGCGCTGGTCGGCCGAGGCGACCGTCCTGCGGCAGCGGCTGGCGTTCGTGCACTCGCGGCTCGGTGAGCCGTGGCCCGACGTCGGCGACGCGTCGCTGTACGCGCGCGTGGACGAATGGCTGGAGCCGGAGCTCGGTCGGGCGCGGCGGCGGAGCGACCTCGGGCGCATCGACGCCGGGGCGGCGCTCGGACGGCTGCTGCCGTGGGCGTCCGGCGAGGCGGGTCGGCTCGAGGAGCTGGCGCCTGAACGGATCGCGGTTCCCAGCGGGTCCAGGGTGCGGATCGACTACACGGACCCGGAGCGGCCGGTTCTGGCGGTGAAGTTGCAGGAGATGTTCGGGCTGCAGGAGTCGCCGCGGGTCGCGGGGGCGCCGTTGCTGGTGCATCTGCTGTCGCCGGCCGGGCGGCCCGTGGCCGTCACCGCCGACCTCGCGTCGTTCTGGAGGGAGGGCTACAAGGGGGTGCGGGCGGAGTTGCGCGGCCGGTATCCGAAGCATCCCTGGCCGGAGGATCCGGCGGGCGCCGAGCCGACCCGGCACACCAACGCGCGGCTCAGGCGGTGAAGGGCGCATGGCTCAGGCGATGAGCGACGCGCGGCTCAGGCGGTGACCGGCTGCGGTGGGGCGGGGGCCGTGGGGGCGGGCGGCCGGGGGCGGCGGGCGCGGGCCTCCAGGTACAGGGAGAGCGACATGAGCAGGGCGGCCAGCAGGAGGAAGCTCCACGGCAGGTAGGAGGTCAGCAGCAGGACGAGGGTGCGGTTGGCCTTGACGACGGACACCGTGTGGTCGATGTAGTCCTCGCGCATCGTGACGTGTCCGGCGAACGCGGTGACCTTGGCGCGGTCGCCGAGGAGGGTGCCGCCGCGCAGTTCCTCCTGGTGGATCTCCTCGCCGTTGACGGGTGCTCCGGTGACCGGTTCGACCCAGAACCTGCGGACCGTGGTGTACCAGCGGGTGGTGCCGGTCTTGGCGATGTCGGCCGGGGTGATGCCCTTGACGGGCATGGTCTTGGGCATGGGGACCTGGGTCCAGGGGACGGTCTGCTCGAAGTAGTAGACCTTCAGGCCGCGGAAGCTCCGGGTGCCCTGGTAGTGGATGGGGGCGCTGGTGCGGGTCTGGGCGTCGAAGTACTCGTAGTCGCGCTTCTCCGTCAGGAACGGCCACTTGAACTCGATGCCCGTGCGGCGGACGGGGTCGCCGTCGACCGTCTCGCCGGCGGCGTGGACGGGTTCCTGGGTGTGGGCGTCGAAGATGTAGCGCTCGGGGACCTCGGAGACCATCTTGCCGTCGGGTCCCTGGACGTAGGACAGGCCGTCCCAGACGACGACGTCCCGGCCGGCCGTCTTCTCGATCTTCTCGGAGGCTTCGACGTCGCCCTTGAGGGTCTGCACGATGGTGACCTTCGGGACCGTGCGGGCGGTCAGGCTGGCGTAGTCGAGGAGGGTGGCGTTCCTGGCCTCCAGGACCATCGTCTGGTACTCGTTCGCGGGGATCTTGGCCAGGCGGGGGAAGGCGTACCAGCGCATCAGCGGGGAGAGCGCCGCGAAGAACACGGCGAGGGCGAGCAGGATCAGGCTTGTCGTGCGGCGCATCCCGGCCTCCTTCGCGGGCGGTGGGGCGGTCAGGGGTGGGCGGGGACCGTCGTCAGCAGGGGTTTCGGGGAGGTCGCACCGGTGGGGGCGCCGAGCGCGGTGAGGGTGAGGACCAGGGCGAGCGCGAGGGCCAGGCCGGTCGCGGCGGCGATCAGTGCGCGCATCGGGCCTCCTGAGACGGCGGAACTTTCACAGAACTGACAGTTCGTCAGGTCCGGCACCGTAGCAACGGGCGCGCGAGATGAGAACACGTCGGACACGACGACGGCGGCCCCTCGGTGCGGAGAGGGGCCGCCGTCGTCGTGCGGAGTGCGATGCGCAGCGCTCAGTGCGGTGCGGACCGCGTGCGGGCGGGTGCGGCCGGCTGTCCGGCCTTACGAGGCGGAGGGCGTCGCCTCCGGCTCCGTCGCCGACTCGACGGGTGCGGGGGCCGGGGTCGGCGCCTCGGCGGCCGTGACGGTCAGTTCGACCGTGAGGACGGCTCCGCCGGTCGTGGTGATGCGCAGCAGGTAGACGCCGGCGGTGTCGTCCGCGTACAGCTGCGGCAGCCGCAGCAGACCGTCGGCGTCCGTCTGCAGGTCCAGGGTGCGGACGGGGTTGCCGACCGCGTCCTTGAAGTAAGGGCCCTTGTCGTTCGCGGAGAGGTCGTCGGCCGACTTGACCAGGGTGACGGTGGCCGCGACCTTGTCCGCCGCCGCCCCCTTGTACGTGGCCTTCACCTCGACCGGGTCGGCGAACCGGCCGCCGGCGGTGCAGGTGAGCGCGGCGTCGCCGGTGCGGGCGAGCGCGTCGGCGGCGCGGGCGGTGACGGTGGCCGTGTAGTCGAGGGCGGTCAGCGTGCGGCCGAGGACGGTGGCGCGGACGGTGAACGCGCCGTTCTTCTCGCCTGCCTGGAGGGCGGGCGCGAGGGCGACGCCCTTGCTGTCGGTGACGATCGTGGCGACCTTCTCGCCGCCGGCGAACCGGGCGTCGGTGTCGCCGACGACGGTGAAGCGGATCCTCACCTTGGCGACGGACTTGCCGGCCGCCGTCTCCGCCCGGGCGCTGACGCGGTCCGTGTAGACGTGTCCGGCCATGGCGGTGATCTTCGCCGGGCCCGCGGCCTCGAGGTGGTGGACCGTCTCGGTCGGCGTGGGGGCCGGCGGCGTCGGCTTGGTGGGCGTGGAGGGCTTCGTCGGCTTGCCCGGCGTGGACGGCTTCGTCGGCGTGCCGGGCCTGTTCGGGACCGACGGCCTGCCGGGCGTCGTGGGCACGGACGGCGAGGACGGCCTGTAGTCGTCGCTGCGGTCGGTGGGCACGGCGCCGGTGCCGTCGGGGATCTCGTGCGAGCCCTTGCGGTAGTACTCCAGCCACGACAGGACGGTGTTGAGGTAGTCGGTGGAGTTGTTGTAGCTGAGGATCGCGGTGCGCATCCCGGACGTCGTCGCCATGTCCCAGCCGTAGCGGCACAGGTAGTGGCCGGCGGCGAGTGCGGCGTCGTAGATGTTGTTGGGGTCCTTCTTGCCGTCGGCGTTGCCGTCGCGGCCCGCCCACGCCCAGGTGGACGGGATGAACTGCATGGGGCCGACGGCGCGGTCGAAGGTGCTGTCGCCGTCGTAGGCGCCGTTGTCGGTGTCCTTGATGTTGGCGAAGCCGCTGCCGTTGAGGACCGGTCCGAGGATCGGCGAGACGGTCGTGCCGTCGGCGGTGACGTTGCCGCCGCGCGCCTGGCCCGACTCGACCTTGCCGATGGCGGCGAGGAGTTGCCAGGGCAGGTTGCATCCCGGCTTGGCCTGGGCCAGCTGGGCCTCGGCCTTCTTGTACGCGTCGAGGACGGTCGCGGGGATGCCGGCCTCTCCGGCGCCCGCGCCCGCGGGAGTGGCGGCGGTGCTCTGGGTCGGCGCGGGGTTGGGGCTGTGCAGGGGCGGCAGGTCCGTGTAGTACGGCGAGTTGCCGGTGGCGCTGTCGTCCGTGCCGGCGGCCGTCCCGGCCTCGGTCTCGGCGGCGGGGGTGTCCGCGGCGGTCCTTCTGCCGTGGGTGTCGGCCGTGACGTCCGGCGCCTGGGATGCGGCCAGAGCCGCCACCGCCAGCGCGGCCACGGTCGTGTTGACCGCTCCCTTGCGCAGCCTTGTGCCGAAGTGCGCCGACATGAAGTGAGACCCTCCCGGAGTCGCCGTTGCCACGCGTGTGACGAACCACCTGCCACTCGTGTGACGACCAACCCGCCCCGCAGGTTGCACTCGTGGGCGGTTTGCGCTGTTCTGTTCTTCTGTTTCGGCGCGCCTTCCGGCGCGGCGACCCAGGCGACCCTACGACAACTTCTTTTTGACCGGCACCCGTTCGTGCGCCGTTTTCACCTGCCGCTCACGCGGCGAGGCCGGGAACCGCGCCCCGCGCACCGGACGTCGTTGATCATCGGGCCGGCCGGCCCGCCGACGTCCGCCCTAGGGAGCCCCGTTGCCGTTCACTCTCAGTCACGCGGCGGCGGTGCTGCCCGCCGTGCGCGCCGACGGCTCCGGCCGCGGGCGGCTGGCGCCGGCCGTTCTCGTGGCGGGCTCGTTCGCCCCCGACCTGACCTACTACGCGGCGAGCGTCTGGCCCGAGGCCATGGAGTTCGGCGACGTCACGCATTCCTTCCCCGGCGTGTTCACGGTCGACGTGCCGCTGGCGTGGGCGCTCGTGGGGCTGTGGCTGCTGGTACGCGAGCCCCTGGTCGCGCTGCTGCCGCGCGCCCGGCAGGGCCGGACCGCCGCACTGACCCGTTGCGGAGCGCCACGCGCGCGTATCCGGCCGTCCCTGGTCCTGTGGTGGTACGTCTCAGCGGTGCTCGGCGCGCTGACCCACGTCGTGTGGGACGCGTTCACGCACCTCGACCGCTGGGGCATGCGGTTGTTCCCCGTGCTCGGCCAGGACATCGCCGGCTCGCCCCTGTACTGGTACCTGCAGTACGGCGGGTCCGCGGTCGCGGCGGTCGCGATCGCCGTGTTCTGGGTACGCGCGGTGCGCCGGGCGCCCGATGCCGAGCCGGTGGGGGTCATGGCGCTGTCGGCGGCTGACCGGTGGTGGGCCGCCGCCGTGCTCGGCGGCTGTGCGCTGGTCGGGGCGGTGCGGCGAGCGACACGGTGGTGGGACTACTGGGGCCCTCGCGACGCGAAGCCGTGGGAGCTCATCCCGACGGTGTGCTTCGGCGCGGGGGCGGGGCTGCTCCTGGGTCTGCTGGTGTACGCCGTCGGCGTGCGGGTGTGGCGTCCGGCCGCCCCCGGCGGCCGCGCCGGGGAGCCGGAGCCGGCGGCGGTCAGCGCGGGAGGAAACCGTCCTGGGGCCCGCTGAGGGGCGCGGGGGGCACGACGAAGAGGGGGCTGCCGGGTGCCGGCCTGCGCGGTCGGCGAAGCCGGCCGAGGACGCCGAGGGCGAGCGCGAGGCGGCTCCGCACCGCTTCGGCCCACCTCCGCCGGGCGTCGCCGCGCGGCACGAGCCGACGGATGAACGGGCCGACGAACGGGCCGACGAGCCGCGACACCGACGGGGGGACGAGTCGGGTGAGCCCGATGCCGCGCAGCCGTGCGGCGGCGGTGCGCAGGGCGGCGCCGGCGGTGCTCGGGATGCGGGGAGCGCAGGCTCGGGGGGCGCGGGCGGGGCGCGGGCGGCGCCAGGGAGCGCTGCCGGCGCGGAGCCGCCCGGAGGCGGCGGCCGTGGCGTGAACGCGTGCGTGGGCCTTTCGGCGGTGGAGCATGCGTATACCCATGGCGGCATCCTGACGGCGGAAGTCGACCGGGTCCTGTTCTCGGGGGCCACCCGGGTGAGGCCCCCTCAGGAGAACGACCGCCGGAGCACCCGCCCCGCAGGCCGCCGAGGCGGGACGGAACCGGGCCTTTCGCCTAAGAGGCGGAGCCGCCGCTGACCGCGCCGGACCCTGAACGACCCCGTGCGGCGCCGGAGCCCGGCACGGCGGCGCGTCGTGCCCGAGGCGGGAAACGACGCCCCGACGCCGCCCGCCCGCCGCCCGGCTGCCGGAAGAGAT
>NZ_JBEPBI010000194.1:0-15044 GCF_040299045.1 Streptomyces sp. NPDC001027 | reverse complement strand
CGCGTCATGCCCATGGCCAGGCCGCCGAGGTAGACGTTGCGCTCGCCGGTCAGGTCGCTCATCCTGGCTGAAGTGGGTGTTGGGGTAGTCGTAGAAGGACGCGGACATCGGTGTGCCGTCCGTCGAGGACGAGTCGGGCAGGCCGAACGCGTGCCCGAGCTCGTGGACCATCCCGCCGTACCAGCGGTTCATCGACTGCCCGCTGGTGCCGGCGGCGCCGTCGGCGTCGTGCCCGCTCAGGATGACCCAGCCGGTGTTGGCGCCCCCGCCCGCGCCCTGCCCCTCGGCGCTGATCTCGCCCACGTTGAGCCAGCGGCTGTCGGGGGTGTTCAGGCCGAGCTTCCTGACGAGTTCGTTCTGCATGTTCGTGACGGCCCACCAGTAGCGGTCACCGCCGTTGGGAGTGTTCTCGTACCAGCTCCGCGGCTGGTCGCCGTTCACGACCTCGACCACGGTGGTGTTCAGCTTGAAGGTCTTGCCGAGCTCCTGCTGGTAGTAGCGCTGTGCCTCGCGCATCACCTTGGCGATGCCGTCGGGGTACCGCTGGTCGAACGGAACGTCGGAGGGCTTCAGCCAGTACACCCGGACGGTCTTCGTGGGCGGGGTCGTGCCGCCACCGCCACCGCCGCCGAAGCCGGGCAGCCGCCAGGTCCGGGCCGCGGCGCCGGTGCAGGGCAGCTGGACCAGGCCGGTGTTGGACGCCGATGAGTCGCCCGCGGGGGTGACGCACTTGCCGGAGGACGCCGACTGCAGGCCGAAGACGTCGGTCGTGCCGCCGACCGGCACGAGACGGAACTTCTGACTGGCGCCCGTGCCGCAGGCCCGCTGGACGATCGCGGCGTTGTCGGCGCCGGACGCTCCGTTGACGTCCACGCACCGCCCGCCGGCCGACGTGCCGATGGTGTACTGGTCGGCGGTCCCGCCGACCGGGGTGAAGGCGAAGTTCTGGTTGGGCTCACCGTGACAGGTCCACTGGATGAGCTGGAGGCCGTCGGCGGTGGAACTGCCCGGTACGTCCAGGCAGTTGCCGCCGCTGCGGTTGACCGCGGTGGAGGTGAACGCCGTCGCGGCGTGGACGGGCGGGGCGATCGCGACGGCGCCCATGACCGCGCCGAACACCAATGCGAGCACCGTCGCCCAGAACGGCAGGAACCGGGATCGGGTCATCCGGCTACTCCCCCGAGGGTGCGGGCAGGGTGACGCCGAGGGCCACCGGCGTGCCGAAGTTCGGCGTGCCGTCGGCGTTCCAGGTGAACTTCTGCGCTCTGGTGCTCCTGTTCATGTCGCAACCGCCGTTCGTCGAGTTGTTGGCGTGGTAGACGATCCAGTCCTCGGTGCCGTCCGGCGACTTGAAGAACCCGTTGTGCCCGGGGGCGTACACGCCGTTGGCGTTGGACCGCTGGAAGACCGGGTTCGGCGACTTGACCCACGAGGAGGAGTTGAGCGGATCGCCGCCGTTGTAGGTGAGCATGCCCAGCTTGTAGTCGGGTGTGGAGCAGTGGCTGGCCGAGTAGACGATGAACGTCTTCCCGCCTCGCTGGAGGACCTCGGCGCCCTCGTTGACCGCGCCGCCCACCGTCTCCCAGCCGAGGGTGGGCGTGGAGAGCACGCGGCGGGTGCCGCTCGCCGTCCACGGGTTGGACAGGGGCCGGATGAACATGGGCTGTGAGCCGTTGTAGAAGGTGCCGAGCAGGTAGAGCTGGCCGTTCAGCTGGAGGATGCCCGGGTCGAGCTCCCAGGTGTTGTCCTGGGTCGGGTCGAGCAGGTCGGCCTTGAAGCTGTAGGGGCCCATCGGGTCCAGCCCGGCGCTCTCCAGTACGTGGATGCGCTGGGTGCCGAGGTCGTAGGGCTCCCGTCCGGCGGTGTAGTAGAAGTACCACCGCTTGCCGTTCGGACCGTCGAGCAGATGGAACTCGGGCGCCCACATCGTGCCGGCGCCGTTGGGCCGGGTGAGGTTGAAGATCACCTGGTCGGAGGCGGAGGCGAGGCCGGCGAGGGTGCTCGCCTTGCGCATGGTGATCGTCGAGTTCCAGGTCGTGGTGGCGAGGTAGTAGTAACCGTTGTAGTACGTCAGCCAGGGGTCGGGCCCGTGCTGGGACAGCGGGTTGGTGAAGGTCTTGGTCCCCGTGCCGCCGCCGGAGAAGGCGGGCAGCCGCCACACCCGGCCGCTCGCCGCGGCACAGGGCAGCTGCACCAGGTTGGTGTTCGAAGCCGACGAACCGCCGCTCGGCGTCACGCACTTGCCCGAGCTCACGGAGACCAGGTTGAAGGTCTTGTCGGTTCCGCTCACCGCCACCGGCACGAGTCGCCACTGCTGGTTGGTCCCGCCGTGGCAGGGCCACTGGATGATCGCCGCGTCGTCCGCGGTGGACGCCCCGTAGACGTCGACGCACTGGCCGGACTGGCCGGTGATCGTATAGGTGTCGGCGGTGCCGGAGACCAGGGTGTACCCGAAGTTCTGGTTGGCGCCCGCGGCGCAGGCGAAGGCCCGTAGCTGGGCCCCCGCGGTCGTGGAACCGCCGGGCAGGTCGAGGCAGTTGCCGCCGTTCTGGTTGACCCCCGTCGAGGTGAACGCGACGGCGGCGGAGGCGGTGGGCGGCGCCACCAGGAAGGCGACCGCTGTGAGGAGTGCCGCGACGAGCGCGGACAGACATCTGGAACGGGTCACGGTCCGTACACCTTTGCTTCGAGGAGACCCACGGAGTTGGCGCCGTTGCCGGTGAGCAGCACCCGTAGCCGTGTGGTGTTCACGGCCGTGAAGGAGACGGTGTTGTACTGGTTCTTGGCCAGCGGATAGCCGCTCGCGCCGGGCACGTCGGCGTAGGCGCTGCCGTTCCAGTACTGGAGCTTCCAGGAGGCCGGCATGTCGATGCCGTCGTCGTCGTCGAAGAAGTACACGTCCGCCTTGTTGACGTTCTGCGCCGACGGCCAGGTCAGCTCGGCCCACTGCTGCCCGGTCTCCGGCCAGGTGCCCCAGCGCGGGTTCACCGTGTCGTTGGACGACGGCGGGTCGACCCCGTCGTTGACCGCGGCGACGCTCTCCCAGGGTGAGGTGTACGACGCGGTCGGCGTCGCAGACGTCGCCAGGTTGGCCGGTGGCTGCGGTGGCTGGACGCCGCCCCGGTTGTACGCCTTGACCTCGGTGAGACCGGTCTTGGCGCCGGAGGCATTGGTGGCCAGGACCCGCACGCGCTGGGCGGTGACCGACGGGAACTGCACCAGGTTGTAGTTGGCCCGTGGCGCTGCCGGACTCTTGGTCTGGCCGGGTACGTTCACCCACGAACTGCCGTTGTAGTACTGGACGGCGTAGGCGGACGGCGCCCGGTATGTGCCGGAGGCGGGGCGGCTGTCCTTGAAGTAAAGGCGCATCTCGTTCAGCGTGCGCGCCGTGCCGAAGTTGAGTTCGTACCAGTCCTGGCTGTTGGGGGAGCCGCCGGCGCCCCAGAAGGGTTCGTTGGTGGGATAGCCGTCCACCGCGCCGGAGACGTTGCTGCCGGAGCCGGTGTAGGAGGCGGTGGCCGTCGCCCCGGCGGCCAGGTTGGTCAGGTCGGCGGTGAGGTCGACGCCGGCCTTGGCGAGCATGTCGACCATCCGGGGGCTGTTCTGCACGACCTGCTGGGGCGACTGCAGTCCGGGAACGGCCGTGTGGTAGCTGACCGTGCCGCTCGTGGTGACGTCGCCGGTGGCGGGGTCCCAGGTGAAGGGCACGAGTGAGTTGACGGTGGCGGCCCGGGCGCCGTTGACGTAGATCGAGTAACCCTCCGGGACGCCGGGATAGCGCACCACCCCGTCGGCCGGGTCGTCCCAGACGATCGACAGGTCGGCGTTGCGGTAGCGGAGGTTGTTGACGGTGAAGTGGCTCCAGCCGATGTTGATCGGTGAGACCTCGACCTTGGCGTCGTTGCGCGGCCGGAGCCCGGCGACGTCCTCGATCACCGTCCAGTTGCTGCTGCCCAGGATGTTGTGGTGGATCCAGGACCGGTAGTTGACGTTGCTGCCGTTCCAGTCGGCCCAGAACTCGTTGGCGTCGGGCCACTGGGTGTTGCCGCCGACGTACTGCGCCCAGGTGTTCCAGTAGAGCAGCTTCTTGTAGTCGGTGGCGGTCATCCACGAGTTGGGGTAGTTGCGCAGCACGGAGGAGTACAGGCGGAACTGCACGGTGGAGTTGATGGTGGAGAAGTTGTTGGAGCCGGGGTTGCCCGCGTTGGCCGCGGCCGTCTTGTCGACCTGGTTGGCGGTGTAGAAGGGGAAGACCGGGTACTGGGCGGGGTCGTCGTAGAGGCGCAGGGCCTGCTTGTACGTCGCCGTGTTGGGGACGGCGCCGACCGAGAACGGGTAGTAGTTGTTGATCTCCTTCCAGGGGACCCACTCGTTGGTCGACTTCAACCGGTGCTCGAACAGCTGCCGGTTGGGGTTCCACAGCACGTTGACGATGGCGTCCTTGATCTGCGTCGCCAGGGTGCGCATCTCGGCGGCCTTGGCGGTGTTGCCGGTGGCCTCGTAGGCCTGCGCGGCGGCGAGGGCGCCGCTGTACTGGTAGGCGGACTCGGCGCGGTCCATGTTGCCGGGCTTCCAGTGGAAGGAGACCGCGTCGGCGTCGTTGCCGGTCAGCGCGCCCCAGTCGTACTCGATCAGCTTGTTGTTGTCGTGGTCGTAGTAGGCGAGCTGGCCCTTGACGTCGCCCTCGGCGTAGCGGGCGAGGTTGCCGGCGATGGCCGGCTGCCCGCCGTGGATCTGGTAGCTCTTCCAGGCGGCTTCGGCGATGTACTGGGTGTAGCTGTTGGACCAGTTCTCCGGGTCGCCGGGATTGTCGAGGAAGCGGCCGCCCTTGGAGGTCTGCCCGACGCTGAGCCAGTCCCCGTAGGCGTAGGACGGGTCGCGGAGGTACTTGAGGTCGTCGATGTGCATGGGCTGGGTGAGCGCGATCGCGTTGTTGTACCCGAGGACGCCCTCGGTCGACGTCGGGAACTGGAAGGTCTGCCCGGGGATGTTGGCGTCGAGGTTGTTGAAGCGCATCAGCCACCAGCGGTAGTAGACGTTCTTCTTGATCGCGGGCTCGGGCACGTCGATGTAGGGCACGTTCTTCGCCCACCACAGGTTGTAGGCCTTGACGTGGGTGGCGAACGCGGTGGCGTCGGTGTAGCCGGCGTAGGCGTTGTACTCGGTGAGCGAGTCGGGGATCTCGTCGGTGACGAAGCCCATCACGATCTTCGTGGTCACCGTGGCGCCGGCGCCGACGGTGACGGACCGGTTCAGGCCGCCGCCGGAGACGCTGAAGCCGTCGCCGGTGAGCCGCGGCCGGATGGTGGTGAGGTTGTTGTAGGCGTTGACCTGGCCGGTCAGTTCGCTGCCGCTGCCCGAGGTGGCGTACGGCGACGTCGCGCGCAGCTGCAGGGTGGTGGAGCTGCTGCCGTTGTTCTTGATCGACAGGTTGGTGACGGCGACGTTGTTCTCGGTGATGAACTTGGTCTGGGTGACCGCGATCGAGCCGCTGGTGTGGACGCTCTTCCAGTGGCTCGGGACCTGCCGGCGCTGGGAGACCTGCTCGGTGAAGGCGCCCGGGGTGATCGCGACGGTGTAGGCGTCGTTGTCGTTGATGCTCTCCCAGTAGGCGACATGGCCGCCGAACCCGAGGACCGCGGGGTTGTGGGTCTTCATGAAGAGCGCTCGTCCCCGGCTCATCAGCCAGGGGCCCGCCGGGTCGTCGCCGGAGCGGGCGAGCAGACGGTCCATCCAGAAATCGGTGCCGGAGCTCTCGGCGTCGTAGATGCTGCGCATCATGTCGCCGGGCGTGTACGCGACGGGGGGTGCGGGGATCGCGGGCCCGTTGAAGACGGGGAACCCGATGGTCTGCGCGGCGGAGGCCGGGCTGATGGAACAGACGGAACACAGGATGAGCACGAGGGCGACGAGGAGGCGCTTCATGGGCTCCCTCTCCGGTTGGCGGTAACGGGGTGTCATGCGCCTGACATGCGTGCGAGGAAACTCACCTAAAAGGTTTTCGCAACGTAGGAGCGGGCTGATGATGTGTCAAGGGAAAGCGCTTGAGCACGAGTTCACCGGCCGCCCCGGGCCCCGGGGCGCCGCTCAGGACAGCGGCGCCGTCGACTCCCGGATGACCACCCGGCCGCGCACCGCCTCGATCCCCGAGCGCCGCGCCCCGCCGATCGCGAGGAACAGGGCGTGCGCGGCGGCCCGTCCCACCTGTTCCAGGTTCATGTCGACGCTGGTCAACGGCGGACGCGAAGAGGCGGTCAGGACCTGCCAGTTGTCGAAACCCATGACCGCCACGTCCTCCGGCACCCGGTGGCCGCGCTCCCGCAGGACGTCCATCACGCCGCGGGCTATCTGGTCGCTGCCGCACAGCACGGCGTCGAGATCCGGATGCCGGTCCAGCAGCAGCGCGGTGGCCGCCCGCCCCCAGCCCTCCGACCAGGCGCCGAACCGCGGCTCCCCGACCGGGGCGAGACCGGCGGCGGCCAGCGCGGCCCCGGCGCCCTCGGCCCGCTCCCGCGCCGCGCCGTACCCGGGGTCGCCGGTGATGTGCGCGATCCGGCTGCGCCCGCAGGCCAGCAGGTGTTCCACGGCGATCCGGCCGGCGTCGACGCTGTCCGGCACGATGGACAGATCCGCCGGATCGTCCGACGGCGCGTAGGCGTAGACCACGGGTACGGGCAGCTCGCGCCCCAGGGACGGGCGCGGGTCGGTCCGGCTGCCCACCACGATGAGCCCGTCGACGCGACGCCCCAGCAGCGCCCGGACATGGTGCTGTTCGCGGATCGCGTCGCCACGCGCGTCGCACAGGAACACGGCGACCTCGCCCGCCCCGAAGGCGTCCTCCGCGCCCATCAGGATCGGGATGCTGAAACGGCCCTCGAGGTCGCTGGTGAGCAGACCCACGGTGCCCGACCGCCCCACGAGCAGTCCGCGGGCCAGCTGGTTCGGCCGGAACGCCAGCCGCTCGGCGGCCTCGATCACCCGCTGCCGGGTCTCGGCGCGCACCTGGCTGCGCCCGTTGAGCGCCTTGGACGCGGTGGCGATGGACACGCCGGCCAACCGGGCGACGTCGCTGAGCGTGGCGGGGTGCGAACGAGAGGTGCCGGGGGCCGGTGTCATGGGGATCTCCTGTCGCGCGGCGCGTGAGTAAACCGTACGCGAGTTGTTTCGGCCGGGGTCCGGTCCGGGTGATTTCACGAGTTTCGGCGGAGCAGTCGACACCGCTTGCTGCAGGGGGGATTGACGGGCTGTCAGCCGGGTCCTAGCTTTCTGAAAGCCTTTTCGGTTCCTTTCCGTTCGAAGAGCCCACACACTAGGGGGATCGTCATGGGGAGCACGACCGGACCACGTGGACCCGTTCGCAGACTCGCCGTCGGCGCCGTCGCGTTCCTCGCCGCCGCGAGCCTGATCACGGCCTGCGGATCGGGGGACGGCGACTCCGCCGGCGGATCCGCCCGGACGGCCGACGCCAAGGGCGTCGACGACGGCGCCACGCTGACGATGTGGACGCGGGCGGCCACCCGGCCGCAGAGCGAGGCCCTGGTCAAGGCCTACAACGCCAGCCACAAGAACAAGATCGAGCTGACCGTCGTCCCCACCGACGACTACCAGGCCAAGGTGGGTGCGGCGGCGGGCTCCCACGACCTCCCCGACCTCTTCGCCTCCGACGTGGTGTTCGTGCCGAACTACACCACCAGCCGGCTCTTCGCCGACCTCACCTCACGCATCGACGCCCTGCCGTTCGCCGCGAGCCTGGCCCAGTCGCACATCAAGGCCGGCACGTACGAGGGCAAGAAGTACGTCGTCCCGCACACGCTGGACCTGTCGGTGCTCTTCTACAACAAGGACCTCTACCGCAAGGCCAAGCTCGACCCCGAGAAGCCGCCCGCCACCCTCGCCGACTGGGACCGGCAGGCCCGGGCCGTCGACGCGCTGGGCAACGGGGTGGACGGCACCTTCTTCGGCGGCAACTGCGGCGGCTGCGGCGTCTTCACCTGGTGGCCCTCCATCTGGGCCGGGGGAGCGGAGGTGCTGAACAAGGACGGCACCGGCGCGAACCTCGACTCCGCCACCGCGAAGAAGGTCTACGACACCTACCGCGGCTGGGTGAAGGACGACATCGTGGCCCCCGGCGCCCGCGACGAGACCGGCGCCACCTGGACCGGCGTCTTCCCCAAGGGCAAGGTCGGAGTCATGCCCATGCCGTCGACCACGCTGGGTCTGATGCCCAAGAACCTCGACCTCGGCGTGGCCCCCATCCCGGGTCCCGACGGCGGCAAGTCCACCTTCGTCGGCGGCGACGCGGTCGGCGTCTCGGCCACCAGCAAGAAGATCGACCAGGCCTGGAACTTCCTCGCCTGGTCACTGGGCGACGACGCCCAGGTGAACGTGGTCGCCGCGCACAAGGACGTCGTGGCCCGCACCGACCTCGCCGCCAACAAGTACTCCGCCGCCGACCCCCGTCTCGTCGCCATCAACCAACTCGTCGCGGACGGCCGCACCCCGTACGCCCTGAAGTTCGGACAGACCTTCAACGACCCCAACGGGCCCTGGCTGTCCCTGATGCGCGACGCGGTCTTCGGCGACGGGGCCTCGCTCGAGAAGGACAACAAGGCCGTCACCGCCTCCCTGGCCGACTGACCCGGCACGACACACGACGGCGCGACACACGACGGCGCGACAACGCACAACGCACGGCGCGACAACGCACCGGCACGACGCGGGCGCACGGCACGGACGAACGACGCGGGCGCACGGCGCGGTTGCACCACCGGCCGTCGTGCGCCCGCACGCCCCCTCCCCACCGCACACGGCAGAGGAGAGCCATGCAGGTCAAGGCGCCCGACCGGGCGACCGCCGAGCATCCGCCCCCGACCCGGCGCCCCGCCCGCCGCCCCCGCTCCACCGCCGTCCCGCGCCGGCATTCCCGCAGGCTCCAGGGCCTCGGGTACGCCGCCCCCACGGCCGTCTTCGTCACCGTCTTCTTCCTGCTGCCCCTGCTGCTGGTCGGGCAGATGTCCCTCCACGACTGGCCGCTGCTCGCGGGGGACCAGGGGGCCAACGCCCCCGAGAACTACACCGACGCCATGGACAGCCCGCTCTTCTGGCCCGCCGTCCGCTTCACCCTCCTCTACACGGCGGTCGTCACCGTGATCCTCCTGGGCCTGGCCCTGCTGCTCGCCCTGCTCGTCCAGGAGTCCCGCCCCGGCGCCGGCTTCTTCCGCACGGTCTACTTCCTGCCGGGAGCCGTCGGCCTGGCCTCGGCATCACTGCTCTTCTGGGGGCTGTACAGCCCCACGACAGGACCGCTCAGCGGCATCCTCGAGGACCTCGGCCTCGTCGACGACCCGGTGTCCTTCCTCGGCACCCCGACCTCCGCCCTGCTCTCGACGGTCTTCCTCGTCGTCTGGAAGTTCGCCGGCTTCTACATGCTGATCCTCCTCGTGGGCCTCCAGCGCATCCCGCACGAGGTGTACGAGGCGGCGCGGATGGACGGCGCGAAGCGCGGCCAGATCTTCCGCTCCATCACCCTGCCGCTGCTGCGCCCCTCGCTCGCCTTGTCCCTGCTGCTCTGCGTCACCGGGTCGCTGCTCGCCTTCGACCAGTTCTTCGTCCTGACCAAGGGCGGACCCGACAACAGCACCGTCACCGTCGTGCAGCTCATCTACCGCGAGGCGTTCCAGCGGCTGAACCTCGGCACCGCGGCCGCCCTGTCGATCCTCGTGCTGGGCGCGCTGCTCCTGCTGAACGCCCTGCAGTTCCGCGGTCTGCGCCGCTCCGACGAGTCATGACCCCCGCACCCTGGAGAAGGGACCCCCCGGTGCTCACCCGAGCCCTCGGCCGCACGCCCCACTACGTCGTCGCCGGCGGACTGGCCGTCGTCTTCCTCTTCCCGCTGGTGTGGAACGCATGGGCGTCGGTCAGGGCCCAGCCCGGCACCGCACAGGAGTCCGGCTACGGCCTCGGCAACTACCGCACGCTGCTCGACTACGACGCGGGACTGTGGCGCTACCTCGGCAACAGCACCCTCGTCTCCGTGCTCACCGTCGCCCTGACCCTCGGGGTCTCGCTGCTCGGCGGTTACGCCTTCGCGCGCTTCGAGTTCCCCGGCAAGAACCTCCTGTTCCTGCTGACGCTGGCGATCCTCATGGTCCCGTACGCCACCCTGCTCATCCCGCTCTACGTGCTGCTCGGCAGGCTCCATCTGCAGAACTCGCTGCTCGGGCTGAGCCTGGTGCTGGCGATGTTCCAACTGCCGTTCGCCACCTTCATGATGAGGATCTCCTTCGAGGCGGTGCCGCGCGAACTGGAGGAGTCGGCCCTCGTCGACGGCTGCGGCACCGCGGGCGCCCTGCGCCGGGTACTGCTCCCGGCGGTGCGGCCCGGACTGATCACCGTGGGCCTGTTCGCCTTCCTGGCGGCCTGGAACGACTTCATCGCACCGCTGATCCTCATCTCCGACAGCCAGAAGGCCCCACTGCCGCTCGCCGTCGCGAACCTGCGGCAGCAGAGCATGGGCGCCGTCGACTACGGCGCCACCGAGGCCGGGGTGGTGGTCCTCGCCGTGCCCTGCCTCCTCCTCTTCCTGCTGCTGCAACGGCACTACGTACGGGGCTTCATGTCGGGCGCGCTCAAGGGCTGAGGCGCCGCACGCACGGCCGGACCGCCCCGGGGGCCCGCCCCCGGCCCGACGACCACCTGAACACCCTTGACGGGCAACCGAAAGGACGAACCGAAGGCATGAACTGGTGAGGGAGAACACGACGCGGTCAGCCGTCCTGCCGGTGGCGCCGAGCCGGGGGCGGTTACGACCGCTCGGTCTCGACGAGGTCACCGTCACCGGGGGCTTCTGGGCCCGGCGCCGACAGACCAACGCGACCGCGACACTCGACCACTGCCATGACTGGATGGAACGCGTCGGCTGGACCGGCAACTTCCGCGCCGCGGTGGAAGGCCGGATCCAACGGGACCGCCGGGGACGCGAGTTCGCCGACTCCGACGTCTACAAACTGATCGAGGCCATGGCCTGGGAGGCCGGCTCCGGCTCCGGCTTCGCCGCCGAACTCGACGCGCGGATCGCCGCACTCACCGACACCATCGCCCCCGCCCAGGAACCGGACGGCTACCTCGACACCGCCTTCGGCCGACCCGGTCAGCAGCCCCGGTACAGCGACCTCGAGTGGGGCCACGAGCTGTACTGCCACGGGCATCTCATCCAGGCGGGCGTGGCCCAGATGCGGGCCCGCGGCGACGGCGAACTCGCGAAGATCGCCCGCCGTGCCGCGGACCACGTGTGCACGGCCTTCGGCCCCGGCGGCATCGAACGCGTCTGCGGACACCCGGAGATCGAGACGGCCCTGGTGGAACTGGCCCGGGCGACCGGCGAGCAGCGCTACCTCGACCAGGCCGCGCTCTTCGTCGAGCGCCGCGGCCGACACACCCTCGCCGAGCCCGAGTTCGGCCGCGCCTACTACCAGGACGACATGCCGGTCCGGGAGGCCGCGGTGCTGCGCGGCCACGCCGTGCGCGCCCTCTATCTCGCCGCCGGCGCCGTCGACGTGGCGGTGGAGACCGACGACGACGCCCTGCTCGCGGCGGTCGTCCGGCAGTGGGAGGCCGCGGTCGCCCGGCGCACCTATCTGACCGGCGGCATGGGCTCGCACCACCGGGACGAGTCCTTCGGCGACGACTTCGTGCTGCCCCCCGACCGCGCCTACTCCGAGACCTGCGCGGCCGTGGCCTCGGTGATGCTCAACTGGCGGCTGCTGCTCGCCACCGGCGAACCGCGCTACGCGGACCTCGCCGAGCGGACCCTGTTCAACGTGGTGGCGACCTCCCCGTCCGAGGACGGCCGGACCTTCTTCTACGCCAACACCCTGCACCGACGCCGCCGCGGGACGGCGCCCGCCGCCGACGCGCAGAGCCCGCGCGCCGACTCGGGACTGCGCGCACCCTGGTTCGCGGTGTCCTGCTGCCCGACCAACGTGGCGCGGACGCTGGCCCTGCTGCCCGCCTACCTGGCGACGGCCGACGACGACGGCGTGCAACTGCACCAGTACGCCGACGCCGAGCTCGCCACGTCCCTCACCGGCGGCCGGGACGTCGCCCTGACCGTGCGCACCGACTACCCGTCCGGCGGCAGCGTGGCCGTACGGATCGACCGGTCGCCTGAACGCCCCTGGACGCTGTCGCTTCGCGTGCCCGCCTGGGCGACGGGAGCGGGCGCCCGACTGGTCGACCCGGACGGGGTGAGCCGTGCCGTCACGCCGGGCACGGTCGCGGTCACCCGGCGCTTCCGGCCCGGCGACGAGATACGGCTGGAGCTGCCCGTCGCCCCGCGTTGGATCGCACCCGACCCCCGCATCGACGCCGTGCGCGGCACCGCCGCCGTCCAGCGCGGACCGCTCGTCTACTGCGCCGAGTCCGTAGACCTCCCGCCGGGCCACGAGGTCGACTCCGTCCGGGTGAACCCGTCCGTCCAGCCGCAGGACGGGCCGGACGGCACCGTCGTGGCCTCCGGCGCACTGGTCGCGGCGTCGAACGCGCGAGCGGCGGAGCCCGGGAGGTCCGGGTCGCCCGGCGACTCCGCCGACGCCGACGCCACCGCCGACGCAGACACGCACACACCGGCCGACGCCGACGCACGGTGGCCGTACGCAGCGCTCGACGAGGCCGCCGTGCCGGACGCCGAGCGGGCCGACATCGTCCTTGTGCCCTACTACTCCTGGGCGAACCGCGGCCCCTCGACGATGCGCGTGTGGCTGCCGACGACGCGGCCGCCGACCGCACCCCCCGGGAGGTAGACATGCGCCGGCCCGGCGCGTTCCCGCGCCCCGCGACGCGCCGGGCCCGGCACGCGGACCCGCGCGCTGAAGAACCGGGGCCGGCCCCGGCGCGACGGGCCCGCCCCGCGGCGGCGTCCGTCGCGGCCATGGCGCCCCCACCGTCCGAACCGACCGCCCACGCCCCCACGATGGGAGTCCGACCATGTCCCAACCCCCCTCTCGCCGCGGTCTGCTGAGACTGGCCGCAGGGACCGCGGCCGCGGCGCCGCTGCTGAACGCGACGCCCGCGGCGGCCCGTTCCGCCGTCGGGCCGGCCACGGAGACGACGGCGTCCCGAGCGTCCGTCGCCGCTGCGGCCTCCCCCGCGGCAGCCGCGCCCGTCCCGCCGACCTGGACCGTCCAGCCCTTCGCGCTGGACCGGGTGACGCTCGGCGACGGCGCCTTCCGGCGCAAGCGGGACCTGATGCTCGGCTACGCCAGGTCCTACCCGGCCGACCGGATCCTCGCCGTCTTCCGGGCCAACGCGGGGCTCGACACGCGCGGCGCCCGGCCGCCGGGCGGCTGGGAGACGTCCGACGGCAACCTCCGCGGCCACTACGGCGGGCATTTCCTCACGCTCATCTCCCAGGCGTACGCCGACACCCGGGAAGCCGCTCTCAAGACCAAGCTCGACACCCTGGTGGCCGCGCTGGGCGAGTGCCAGCTGGCACTGGCCGACCACGGCTCGCCGCGGCCGAGTCACCCCGGCTATCTGGCGGCCTACCCGGAGACCCAGTTCATCCTGCTGGAGAGCTACGCGACCTACCCCACCATCTGGGCTCCGTACTACACCTGCCACAAGATCATGCGCGGGCTGCTCGACGCGTACACCCTGGGCGGCAACGCCCAGGCGCTGACCATCGCCTCGAAGATGGGCGACTGGGTGCACAGCCGCCTCGGCCGTCTGCCGAAGGCGCAGTTGGAGCGCATGTGGTCGATCTACATCGCCGGTGAGTACGGCGGGATGAACGAGGTCATGGCGGACCTGTACGCGCTCACCGGCAGGGCGGAGCACCTCGCCGCGGCCCGCTGCTTCGACAACACCGCGCTCATGGACGCCTGCGCCGGCGACCGGGACATCCTGGACGGCCGGCACGCCAACCAGCACATCCCCCAGTTCACCGGGTACGTTCGGCTCTTCGACCACACCGGTGAGCAGAAGTACGCGGACGCGGCCCGCAAGTTCTGGGGCATGGTCGTGGGTCCGCGCACGTACAGCCACGGAGGGTCCGGCAAGGGGGAGATCTTCCGCGCGCGGGGCGCGATAGCGGCCACCCTCGGCGACGACAACGCCGAGACCTGCGCGACGTACAACATGCTCAAACTGAGCCGCCAGCTGTTCTTCCACGCCCTGGACGCCGCCTACATGGACTACTACGAGCGCGGCCTGACCAACCACATCCTGGCCTCCCGCCGGGACACGGGCAGTACGACCAGCCCGGAGGTCACCTACTTCGTCGGCATGGGCCCGGGGACGGTGCGTCAGTACGACAACACCGGTACCTGCTGCGGCGGCACCGGCATGGAGAACCACACCAAGTACCAGGACTCGGTGTACTTCCGCTCGGCGGCCGGCGACGCGCTGTACGTCAACCTCTACCTCGCCTCGACGCTGCGGTGGCCGGAGCGGGGGCTGGTCCTGGAGCAGACGAGCGCCTACCCGGCGGAGGGCGTCCGCACGCTGACCTTCCGCGAGGGCGGTGGCAGCCTCGACCTGAGGCTGCGGGTCCCCTCGTGGGCCACGGCGGGTTTCACCGTCGCCGTGAACGGGGTCGCGCAGCAGGTGTCGGCGGTCCCCGGGAGTTACCTCACGCTGCGCAGGGACTGGCGGCGCGGCGACCGGGTCACCGTCCTCGCGCCCTACCGTCTGCGCATGGAGCGGGCGTCGGACGACCCGTCCGTGCAGTCCCTCTTCCACGGGCCGGTGCTGCTGGTGGCGCGGAGCCAGGCGACGGACTTGCGGCAGTTCTCGTTCTACAAGGACTTCACCCTGCGCGGGGACCTGGCCGACGCCGTCCGTCCGGAGGGCCGTCCGCAGTACTTCACCACGCACGGTCTGACCCTGGCCCCGTTCCATGTCGCCGACGACGCCCGCTACCACGCCTACTTCAGGCGCGTGGAGCCGGTCGTCGTCTTCGGCGCGTCCGACTCGGGCGTGCCGAACCGCTCCCGTGGCGACGGGCTGACCTTCCTCGACGTCCTGTGGCAGCAGGCGCCCTTCGC
>NZ_JBEPBI010000193.1:0-15055 GCF_040299045.1 Streptomyces sp. NPDC001027 | reverse complement strand
AGTACCGATTCGTGTACTTGCTTCCCACCTGGCACTGCTTCCTCTGGAACCTCAGATCCCAGTCTCCAGGTGTCCACGATCAAGGGGAAGCTTCAGCTCACGAAACGCCTGCCGTTCAGGCGTCAGCCCACCACCCTGCGGATACCTCACACCACCGGCATACCGCAACGATCACACATCGTCAGCCCCCAACGACATCACGCCGCAAAGGTCAGTAACAAAAGCTGTTGATCATGTGACTGTTGGCTTGTCTGCTCGTTGGTCTGGTCGTGGGGAAGCGTCAGTCGCGGCCGTGGATCGTGTCGGATGAACTGTGGTCGCTGATCGAACCGTTGCTGCCTGTGCCGGGTCCGAAGCTGGTCGAGGGCAGACCTCGGGTGCCGGACCGCCAGGCCCTGTGCGGGATCCTCTTCGTCCTGCACACCGGGATCCAGTGGGAGTACCTGCCCCAGGAGCTGGGCTTCGGATCCGGCATGACCTGCTGGCGCCGCCTGGCCGCCTGGAACGAGGCGGGCGTCTGGGACCAGCTCCATGTGCTGCTGCTGGAGAAGCTGCGCTCGAAGGGCAAGCTGGACTGGTCCCGGGCGGTGATCGACTCCTCGCACGTCCGCGCGGCCCGCAGGGGCCCAAAAGCGGGCCCAGCCCGGTCGACCGCGCACGTCCGGGCAGCAAACACCACCTCATCGTCGACGGCCAGGGCATCCCGCTCGCGGTGTCGCTGACCGGCGGGAACCGCAACGACGTCACCCAACTCCTGCCACTGCTCGACAAGATCCCCGCTGTCGCAGGCCGGGTCGGCAGACCGCGCCGACGCCCGGACGCCCTCCTGGCCGACCGCGGCTACGACCACGACAAGTACCGTCGCCTGCTCTGGCAGCGCGGGATCCGCCCCGTGATCGCGAAGCGGGGCGAACCTCACGGCACTGGTCTGGGCATCTTCCGCTACGTCGTCGAGCGCACGATCGCCTGGCTCCACGGCTTCCGACGCCTGCGCATCCGCTGGGAACGACGCGACGACATCCACGAGGCATTCCTCGGGCTTGCTGTCTGCCTGATCACCCACCGCCACGTCCAACGGCTTTGTTAGGGCCTTTAGGCCGGCGTTCAGGACGCCTGCAATCTCGTGGCTGGAGGCTTGCCGCCGTACTTGACCCGGTGGAGCCGGTTCAGCTTGCCCGGCAGAACGGAGTCCTGCCCATGGCGGATTCGATGCCGCCGAGGATCAGGTTCTGGAACTGGTCTGCGCCGGGGAAGGAGCCATCGGTCGAGAAGGCCTTGGTGTCGTGGCCGAGGGTGGTGAGCCAGGCACGTCCGCCGTCGTAGTACTGGCACCAGGCGACCGGGTGGTGCCTGCCGTGTCCGGGGTGGCCCTGGTTGCCCGTGACCCCCTCGGCGAGCGTGGATTCGTCGACGGAGGCCAGGACGCGGACCTTCGAAGGGGCCGGGATGAGGTTGTACCACTCGTCGGTGAAGTCCCAGCGTGCCGGAAGATCCGAGGTGGAGGAGTCGCGGCGGTTCTGCACGACGACCGTGCCGCGCTGGTCGGGCCCGTGGTCGTAGAAGTTCGCGCCGCCCAACAGGCCCTCGTACCAAGGCCAGTTGTACTCGGTACCGAAGGCGTTGTGGATCCCGACGAAGCCTCCGCCGCCGCGGACGTACTGGCGCAGGGAGGTCTGCGCGGCGTCGTCGAGTGTGTCGCGGCTGGTGGAGTAGAAGACGACCGCGTTGTACCGGAAGAGCCGTGCGGGGGAGGAGAGTTGGGTGACGTCCTCGGTCCAGTCGACGGTGAAACCGTTCTTCGTGCCCATCCTGACCAGGGCGTTCTGTACGACGTTGGTGTCGGCGAGCGCCGGGTTGAGCCCGGCGCCGAGTGTGGGACCGAGGTTCGCGTGGCGGGGACCCGCGGTCCGCGTGTAGAGGAGCACACGATAGCCGTCGGCGGCCAGGGAGAAGTTGCCCCACTGGTGGTAGCACTTGGCGCTGGTGCCGCGGCAGACCCCGTAGTCGGGGTCGCCGAGTTCCTGCGCTCCGGCTCCGGTGGGTCGGCCTTCGCTTCGCGCGGAAGCCCTGTTCTCGGACATCTGGTGCTGGAGGCCGAGGAAGGCGGCCAGGGCGATGAGGAGCGTGGCACTGACCGCGCCTACTACGGACACCGTCGTACGTGCTGGACGTGCTGTGGACGTCATGGCGGCCGGTCCTCTCACTGGACGACGATCTTGCCGGTGGACTGGGGGAAGGCAGGATCGTTGTAGAAGTACTCGCCGGGCTTGCCGAAGGTGTACGTGTACGACTGGCCCGGCATCAGCAGCCCGGTGTCGAACTCCGCGTCGAAGAAGGCCACCGCGCCATGGGCCTGCCGGTTGTCGGCGGGGTTGGTGAAGGTGACGGAGGTGCCGGCCGGAACCGTCAGGTGCTGCGGCGCCATGGCGTTCTGGGCGACCGTGTTCTCGGTTGTGCCGGGGGAGCCCGTGGCGGCGCTCCAGACGCGGCCGAGGGTGACGGTGTTGCGTGCCGTCGCACCGGTCACGGCGGCGGTACGGATCTGGTTGCGGCGGGACGGGGGAGTGGGCGCGGGGGCTTGGGCGACCTTGCCGCCGAGCTTGAACGCCCAGAGGCGGTCGCCCCGCGGGATGTCGGGGAAGGGGAGTCCGTTGCCTCCGGCGAGCACGGCGATGTACTGCTCGCCGTCGATCTCGTACGAGATGGGGACGGTGTTGACTCCGGCGCCGCACTGCCAGGTCCACAGAGTCTTGCCGTCGGTGTCGTCCATCGCTTCGAGGACGCCGTCCGGGCGGCCCTGGAGGAGGACACGGCCGGCTGTGGTGAGGATGCCGTTGCCGTGGGCGAGGGACCAGGGGCCCTCCTTTCGCCAGGCGACGGTGTTGGCGCGGGGGTCCATCGCGACGAGGCCGCCGCCGAACAGTTCACCGAGAGGGCGGGCGGTGTTGACACGTCCGCCGCGGGTGTTGGAGTAGGAGGAGTTGACGAGGCCGTAGCCGACGTAGACGTATCCGGTCTTCGGGCTGAAGGAGGGGAAGCCCCAGTCGGCGCCGCCGCCCGCGCCCGGGAAGAGGATGGTGGCCCGGTCCCAGAAGACCTCGTACAGGCCCCCGGTCGGGTAGAAGGGCACGGGCCGGGTCGTCTTGTCGAGTTCCGGATACGGGGACACGAACGGCTCGCCGCCGGGGAAGGGCTGGGTGGGCGAGGTCTTCTGCAGGGCGTGCTGGGGGACCGGCCGCTCCTCCATTCCGTGGACGGCCTCGCCGGTGCGGCGGTCGAGGATGTAGTACCAGCAGGTCTTCGAGCCGTAGACGACGACCTTGCGTTTCCTGCCGTCGATGAGGAGGTCGGCGAGCACCGGTGCCATGACGTTGTCGGCGTCCCAGATGTCGTGGTGGACCGACTGGAAGTGCCAGCGCCGCTTGCCGGTCTTGGCGTCGATGGCGACGATCGAGTTGGCGAAGAGGTTGTCGCCGCCGCGCGAGGAGCCGTCCGTGCGGGGGTAGGGGTTGCCGAACGTCCAGTAGACCAGGCCGAGTTCGGGGTCGACGGCCGGGTGGATCCAGGGGACCGCGCCGCCGGTCTTCCAGGAGTCTCCCTCCCAGGTGTCGTGCCCGAACTCCCCGGGCCCGGGCGGGCCCCAGAAGGTCCACTCCACGTTGCCGGTCCTGGCGTCGAGCGCGTATCCGCGACCGCGCGCGCCGGCGGTCGAGCCCTCGGTGCCGATGTAGACCAGGCCGTCCCAGTGCACGACCGCGCCGGCCAGTCCGCCGCTGTTGCCGCCGCACTGGCCGCTGTCGTTGTCGCAGCCGTCGTCGCCACCGTTGTCGTCGACGATCAGCGGCTTCTGCCAGACGATCGCTCCGGTCTTCTTGTCGAGGGCGTAGACGATGTTGGCACCGGAGATGGTGAAGACCTTGCCCTCGGCGACGGCGACACCGCGCATGTTCGTGGTCTCGGTGCCGAGGTTCGTCTTCCAGATGACCTCGCCCGTCCTGCCGTTGATGGCGAAGACGTTCTGCTGTGTGGTCTCGAGGTACAGCACACCGTCCTGCACGACGATCGTGCACTGCTGGTACGCGCCGGTGGAGCCGCCTTCCAGGTTGATGTGCCAGGCCCCGCCGAGCCTCTTGATGTTCTGCGGGGTGATGTCCCGGAGTGTGGAGTGGTTCTGGTTGCCGTAATTGCCGCCCACCTTGGGCCAGTTGGCGCCGGTGGTGCCGAGCGCGGCGGGCTGCGGGGGCACCGGGAGCGCGAGGCCGGCCGACGTGTTCGGGGCCGCTTCGGCGGGGGGCGCCAGGGAGGAGACGGTGGCCGCGCCGCCCGCCGCGGCTGTCAGGAGAAAGGAGCGTCTTTCCATCGTTCAGTTCCCTCGATTCGATCAAGGTCCGCTAGATGGTTTACAAGATCCGTAGAATGGGTTGGCATGACGAGAGGTCACGTTAGGGACGGCTGTGCGTCCATGACAAGACGCGCGACAGGGGATTTTCGAGCGTCGTCGAGGGTCAACCAAGCGCTACGGACGCGCTGTTGGTGGCACCAGGTGGACGGGCACCATGGAAGGCGGCATGGGGCTCTTGTTGCGGCGCCCCTGCCCGGTCTCCTCCCAGGCGTGGGCCAGGATGCCGACACTGCGGCTGAGCACGAAGAGGCCGCGGGCCAGCGGCGCGGCGAAGCCGAGTTCGGCGTAGATGACGGCGGTGGCGCCGTCGATGTTCATGGGTACGGGCTTCCTGCCCTCGCGCCCGCGGTTGAGATGAGCCTCCACGGCGCGGGCCGCCCGCAGGTGAGCACCTTCCACCAGGCCGTCCGCTACGGCCCGGTCCACCAGGGCGAGCAGCGGGTCGCGGCGCGGGTCGCGGGGGTGGAAGCGATGGCCGAAACCGGGCAGATAGCGCGAGCGGCCCCGCCACTCGCCGACCACCTCCGCCACGGCGAGGTCGAACTCCCGGCCCTGTCCGTGCCGTTCGGTGATCTCGCTCAGCAGCTGCACGCATTGCTGACCTGCCCCGCCGTGCACGTCACCGAGCATGTTCACCCCGGTGGCCACGGCGCTGTTGAGCCCCACCCCGCAGGTGGCGGCCATTCGGGCGGCGGCGATCGAGGGCGCCTGCGGTCCGTGGTCGACGCCTGCCACCAGTGCCGCTTCCAGGAGCCCGGCCTGCTCGGGACGGGGAAGTTCGCCCCGGAGCATCAGCCAGATCGTCTCGACGAACGTCGCGTGGCCGATCAGGTCCTGTACCGGGTGTTCGCGCAGTTCGATGATGCCGGGTTCGACCCGGCTGACGGCGGTGGCCCACCACTGCGCGACCAGGCCGTCCTGCGGCCCGGCCGTCATGAGGCCCGCGCCTCGGCGGCGTGGCGGTGCGCCCGCCAGCGTGCGATCAGCCGCTCCCGCTCCTCGCCGTGCTGGTCGAGCAGCGGCGGCGGGTCGTCCGGCGGGAGCGGTTCGCCGTCCACCAGTACGCCGTTGCCGCTGGCCCGCAGCGTGCGGCCGGAGCCGTCCGGATAGGGCAGGTCGGTGAAGAAGCCGCGGTGCGCCAGCTGTTCCAGCTCCACGGCTTCGGGGACCGTCAGGACGCGGGCCGCCGGGACCCCGGCCGCGGACAGCGTCTCCTCCCACTCCAGAGCGGTCTTCTGGCGCAGTGCCGCGTTCAGCTCGGTGTTGAGTTCCGTACGGTGCCGTTTGCGTGCCTCGCGCTCGGCGAACCGTGGGTCGTCGACCAGGTGGGGCAGCCCGGCGAGCCGGCAGAGCGTGACGAACTGCTCCTGCCGGTTGGCCGCGATGTTCAGCCCGCCGTCGGCGGTCTCGAAGGTCCCCGACGGGGCCGCGGTGGCGTTCTGGTCGCCCATCGGTTCCGGATCCACCCCGCTGACCAGGTAGTTGGAGACGGCCCAGCCCATCGCGGAGAGGGAGACCTCCAGCATGGAGACGTCCAGCCGCGCCCCTCGCCCGGTCCTCTCCCGTCCCAGCAGAGCCGCGCTGATCGCGAGGGCCGCGCCGAGACCGCCGAGCGAATCGCACACCGGGAAGCCCACCCTGAGCGGGGCGGTGTCGGTGGTGCCGGTGATGCTCATCATCCCCGACAGACCCTGGATGATCTGGTCGTAGGCGGGGGCCGCGCTCATCGGCCCCGACTGCCCGAAGCCGGTGATCGCACAGCTGACCAGGCGCGGATTGAGATCCCGCAGCCGGTCGGCGCCGTATCCCATCCGGGCCAGCACCCCGGCCCGGAAGTTCTCCAGCAGGACATCCGCGCCGCGCACCAGTTCCTCAAAGTCGGCCCGGTCGCCGGGGTCCTTGAGGTCGAGCACGAGTGACTTCTTGCCGGCGTTCTGGGCGAGGAACGAGGCGCCGATACCCGCCCGGTTCAGCTCCGGATCAGGGCCGAGACTCCGCGCGAGATCGCCCCTGCCCGGCTGTTCGACCTTGACGACCTCGGCGCCGAGGAGCATGAGGTGGTAACTGCAGTACGGTCCTGCGAGCACATTGGTGAGATCGAGTACACGGATTCCTGAGAGCGGTCGTTCGGGCATGCACCGGCTCCTTCTGCGGTTCCTGCGGCTTCTGTGCGTCCTGGAGTTCGTGCAGTCTCTGCGGAGGTTGCGGCGCCTTCTGCCGCGTGATCACTTCGTCGGGCTGAGCGGGTGGTCGAAGCCCTGCTCCGACATCTGCCGGGCGACCTCGGTGAGCGCGGCGGCGAACCGCTCGACGGTGGACTCGGAAAAGCGATGGCTGGGTCCGCTCAGCGAGAGCGAGGCGACGACGGCCCCGCTGCGGCCGACGACGGGTACGGCAACGGCCGTCAGCCCCTCGTCGCGCTCACCCCGGCTGACCGCGAAGCCGCGCTCCGCCGCAAGGTCCGCCCACACCCGCAACTGCCTGGCATGCCCCTCGCCGTGCGGCGAGCCCGTGGCGATCCGGTGCAGCAGGGCATCCGGAGCCGTACACAGCAGGATCTTGGACGAGGCGCCCGCCCACAGCGGGAGTTCGTCGCCGACCCGTACGACATGGCGCAGCGGCTGCGGGCTCTCCTGCTGGGCCACGCAGACACGGGACAAACCCCGCAGCATGAAGAGATTGACCGTCTCCTGCTGTTCCTCGGCCAGCTCGCGCATCAACTTGCTGGTCTCGCGGGGCAGTTCCCAGCTGGTGTGCGCGAGATGCGCCCAGCGCCACAGACCAGGGCCCGCGGTGTAGCCAGCCGGAGTGTCCCAGACCAGACCGCACTGTTCGAGGGTCTGCACGAGGCGCACCACCGTGGTCTTGGCCAGGCCGGTGGCGTCGACGATCTCCCTCAGCGTGACCGTCGGCTGATCCTCGGTCAGCAGACCCAGGATGTCCAGAGCCCTGCGCACACTACGTACCCCGGTCGCCTGCTCCTGGTCGCTCTCGCTCACGCGCCTTCCCCCTTCGCTTCGAAACTTCCTCGAACGGCCCTCTTGCCACCGCGAGTTGGCGCCCGTACGTTACACGCCGACCCACAGAGCAGTCCACCAGTACCACTTAGCAGTTTCCTGGGAGAGACCTCATGCTCGATTCCCTTCTCAAGGCTGGGGCGGACGCGGCGGCGGCCGAAGCGCCTCCCCACGTCGCCGGCCAGTGGGGTGGCAACGGTCCCGCGATGACCCGAACAGGCCCGTACCTGCGCCGGGTTGTCAGTCGGACGACCACGGCGACGGGGGAGGAGGTCGCCGACGCTCTCGCCTACGCCCGTTCCTCGGCCCGCACGGTGGCCGGCCTCGCCCCCGCCCTGCGCGCGGACATCCTGGACCGAGCATCCCGCGCCGCCTCGGCCCACCGCGACGGGTTGGCCCGCCTCCTCGCCCTGGAGCTGGGCAAACCCCTCAAGGACGGACTCGGCGAGATCGACCGGGTCGCGGACACCTTCGCGGTGTGCGCCTCCGAGGCGCGCCACATCGGCGGTGAGACCCTGCCCGTCGCAGGCTGGCAACGCGGCGTCGGCAACACCGCCTTCACCTACCGGGCACCGGCCGGGGTGGCCCTCGCCATCACCCCCTTCAACGCCCCCGCGAACCTCCTCGCCCACAAGCTCGGCGCCTCTTTCGCCGCGGGCAACACCACACTCGTCAAGGCTCCGCCGCAGGCACCGGCCGTCACCGCCGCGATCGTGGCGCTGCTCCTGGAGTCGGGAATGCCCCCGCAGGCGGTACAACTGCTGCACGGCGGTGGCGAGGTGGGCGCGCTGGTGTGCGCTGCCGACGAGGTGGCCGTCATCAGCTTCACCGGCAGCGCGGAGACCGGCCGGGCCGTCGCCCGCGCGGCCGGGGCCAAGCGCCTGGTCCTCGAACTGGGCGGCAATGCCGCGACGATCGTCTGCGAGGACGCCGATATAGGGCAAGCCGCTAAGGAGTGCGCCCGCACCGGATACAGCAACTCCGGCCAGAGCTGCATCTCCGTCCAGCGCGTCTACGTCCACCGCTCCCGCTACGACGCTTTCCTCGACGCATTCACCGCCGCCGTCGACACCCTGAAGGTCGGCGACCCTCTCGACCCGGCCACCGACGTGGGCGCGATGGTCGACGAGGAGGCCGCCGAACGCGTGGTGCGCTGGTCGGCCGAGGCCGCCGGTTCCGGCGCCCGGGTGCTGCGCGGCGGCACCCGGGACGGCGCCACCGCCGCGCCCACCGTCGTGGCGGATCCGGCGCCGGACGCCTCGGTCGTGGTCCACGAGGTCTTCGGGGCACTGGTCGCGGTACTCCCGTACGACGACTTCGGCGCGGTCATCGACGCCTGCAACACCAGCCGCTACGGCTTGCAGGCCGGTCTGTTCACCCGCGACATGGGCCGCATCATCACCGCCTGGCGCGAGCTGGAGACCGGCGCGCTGATCGTCGGCGGCAGCTCCAACTACCGCCTCGACCACGTCCCCTTCGGCGGGGTCAAGGACTCCGGCTTCGGACGCGAGACACCCCGCTCGATGATCGACGACTACACGGTCGTCAAGACCCTCATGCTGCGCGGACTGTCTGTGTGGGGCGACACGAGCGCCCTCGACGCGGCCGCCATGCACACGACGTCCACCGGTACGACCTCCACCGACGGGGAGACCGACGCATGACCGTGACCGCCGCCGAAGCCCTGGCCGGCCAGCTGGAGTCGTACGGAGTCGAGTACGTCTTCGGCACCTGTGGCCACACCAACATCGCCCTGCTCGACGCGCTCGGCCCCAGCCCGATCAAGTTCGTGATCGCCCGCCACGAGCAGGCCGCCGCACACGCCGCCGACGGATACGCCCGCGCCTCCGGAAAACCCGGCGTCCTGCTCACCCACGTCGGCCCCGGCATGATGAACGCGGTCACCGGAGTGGCCACCGCCGCTCTCGACTCGATCCCGCTGTTCGTCATCTCCGGCGACATCCCCTCCTACTACGCCGGCCGCCACCCGCACCAGGAGGTCAACCTCCACGCGGACGCCGACCAGACCTCCATCTACCGACCGTTCACCAAGCGCGCCTGGAACGTCCACCGCGTCCAGGACCTGGCCCGTACGACGGAACGGGCGTTCTGGACCGCGACCTCCGGGCGGCCGGGAGCCGTGCTCGTCAACGTCCCCATGGACCTGTTCAACCGGCAGGTCGAGGAGTACGCCGGGGAGTACCCGCTGCCCGGCGGCTCCTCCCTCCCCGGTCTCGACCGGGCGACCGCCGAGCGCATCGCCCGGACGCTGCTGAGCGCCGAACGCCCGCTGATCTACTTCGGCGGCGGACTGCGTGAACCAGCTGCCCGCCAGGCCCTGTCGGCGCTAGCCGAGCACCTCGACATCCCGCTCGCGCACTCCCTGATGGGCAAGGGCAACCTGCCCGACAGCCATCCGCTGCTGCTCGGCATGCCCGGCTTCTGGGGCCTGGAGACGACCCACGAGTACACCAAGGGCGCCGACGTGGTCCTCGCGCTGGCCACCCGGTTCGCGGAGACCGACGCCAGCTCGTGGGACCCGGCGTACACCTGGACCTTCGGTGACAAGGACAGCCCGCCCAGCAAGCTCATCCAGATCGACATCGACCCGGCCGAGATCGGCCGCAACTACCCCGTCGAGATCGGTGCCGTCGCGGATGTCGGCGACGCGGTACGGGCCATCGGCGCCGCCGTGCGGTCCGCCAGGCCCGAGCCCTTCGTGAGAGCGGGATTGCGCGACACCATCGCCACCGCCCGCCGGGCCGTTTACGCCACCGCCCGCGAGGACGGCCGCAGTGACAACTTCCCGCTGCGGCCCCAGCGCATCCTCGCCGACCTTCGCGAGGCCCTGCCCGACGACGCGGTGCTGGTCACCGACGTCGGGTGGAACAAGAACGGCGTCGCCCAGTGCTACGAACTCCCCGAAGGCGGGCGCTTCATCACGCCCGGGGGAGCCTCGACCATGGGCTTCGGCCCGGCCGCCGCGGTCGGTGTGCAGCTGGCCCAGCCGGACCGCGCGGTGGTCGCACTGATCGGCGACGGCGGGATGAGCGCCCAGCTGCCCGCGGTGCCGATGGCCGTCGAACAGGGCCTGCCCGTCATCTTTGTGGTGATGAACAACCGGGCCCACGGCACCATCGCCGACCTCCAGGCCTCCTCGTTCGGCCGGTCCTACGGCTGCGAGTTCACGGACGCCGAGGGACGGCCCTACAGCCCGGACTTCGCGGCCTTCGGCCGGTCCTGCGACGCCGACGGATACACCATCGTCGCCCCCGCCGACCTCTCCAAGGCCCTGGCCGACGCGATCGCGCGGCGCAGGCCCGCCGTCATCGACGTACCGATGGTCAACGAACCCGTACCGACGCCGGGCCACTGGAACATCAAGGACATCTACCGCGGGTCCTTCGCCGACTGACCTCCCCGCACCTTCCCGTCCGCTCACAACGAGGTGACCCCATGACCCGCAGCAACACCCCACGACCACGCACCACCACCCGAGCCGCCGTCTGCACCGCCGCCGCGCTGGCCGCCGCCCTCACCGCGTGCAGCGCACCCGGCGAGTCGTCCGACGACACCAAGGCCTCGTCCGGACCCATCAAGGTCGCCGTCGTCAACGCGCAGAGCGGGCAGCTCAGTTCACTGGGCGACTGGGAGTACAAGGGAGCCAAGCTCGCCGTCGACGAGTGGAACAAGAAGGGCGGCATCGACGGCCGCAAGATCCAGCTGAAGCTCTTCGACGACCAGGGCGACCCGACCACCGGCACCAACCTCGCCCGCAGGCTGGTCAGTGAGAAGTACGTCGCCATGATCGGCACGGCGGAGAGCGCCGTGACCATCGCCATGGGGCCGGTGCTCCAACAGGCGAAGATCCCGAACATCACCTCCGGTCAGTCCGACGGCCTGGTCGCGCTGAAGAGCCCGTACCTCTTCCTCAACGGACCGACCAGCACCACCTACGACTCGACGCTCGCCCAGCACCTGGTGAAGGACAAGGGCTACAAGAAGATCGCCATGATCACGAACAACGGCTCCTTCGGGAAGGGCGAGCACGACGCCTTCCTCAAGGCCGTCAAGGCGCTCGCGGTGAACCCGTCCACCGACCAGGTGGTCACCACCGACCAGAAGGAGTTCAGCGCCGCACTGACGAAGATCCGGGCCAAGAAGCCCGACGTCATCTTCATTGGCTCGGAGGAGGTCGAAGCCGGACTGATCGTCAAGCAGGCCCGGGACCTGGGCATCACCGCCCCCTTCGCGGGCGCCGCACCGCAGGGCACCCCCGTCTTCATCGACACCGCGGGCAAGGCAGCCGCCGAGGGCACCATCGTCAGCTCGCCCTACCTCAGCAACGACGTCAGCGACGCCTCGAAGAAGTTCGCCGCCGCCTACGAGGCCGCCTACGGCAAGGAGGCGGAACTGCACGGGGCCAAGGCCTACGACGGCGCGAACATCCTGCTGACCGCACTGAAGACCAGCAACGGCGCGGTCGGCGAGGAACTCGCGGACGCGATCCGCGACACCCGGTACCAGGGCCTGCTCGGTGACTTCGCGTACGACGAGACGGGAGTCGGCATCACCAAGACCACCATCGGTGTCATCCGCGACGGCAAACTCGTCCCGCAGCAGTAGGCACCGGGAGCACTGACGTGCAAGAGACACTGCAGACACTCGTCTCAGGCCTGAGTCTCGGGGCGGTCTACGCCCTGGTCGCCATGGGGTTCTCCCTGGTCTACCGCACCATGGGCCTGGTCAACTTCGCCCACGCCGACATCGCCATGATCGGCGCCTACGCTGCCTCCACCTTCTACCTGACCTCCAAGCTGCCCTTCGCCGTCGCCATGGTCGTGGCCATCGCGGTCACCGCCGCGATCGGGCTGGTCATCGAGCGGGTGCTGCGGCCGCTGGAGAACAAGGACTTCGACCTGATGCTGATCGGCACGATCGGCTTCGGCATCGTCCTGCAAGCTGTCGCCATCCTGATCTGGGGCACCACCGGACGGGCGGTCCGCTCGCCTGTCCGGTCCGCCCCGCTCGACCTGTTCGGGGTGCGTGTGCGCACGTACGACCTGCTGGTGATGGCCGTCGCGGCCCTCGCCGTGATCGGCCTCGCCTGGTTCCTCGCTCGCACCAAGCGCGGCGCGGCCATGCAGGCCGTCGCGATGGACCACGAGGCGGCCACCGCCGTCGGCATCGACGTCGGCCGCAGCAACGCCCTCGCCTTCTCCATCGGGGCAGGTCTCGCAGCCCTGGCCGGCGGTCTCGTCGGACCGATGCTGTACGTCGACGCGTCACTCGGCGGAGCACTCGGCATCAAGGGCTTCGCCGCCGCGATGCTCGGCGGCTTCGGCTCCATCCCCGGAGCCGTTGTCGGCGGACTGGCGATCGGCGTCCTCGACTCCTACGCGGCCGGCCACTTCCAGGGCTACTCGGTGCTGGTGACCTTCCTGGTCTTCACCGCCGCCATCATGATCCGCCCGATGGGCGTCTTCGGGGAGAGGACGGTGAGCCGCGCGTGAGGTTCCGTGTCAAAGGCCCCTCGGCCACCCGCGCCGGAGGCCTCGCGGCCATCGCGGTGGCCGCCTGGCTGCTGCCGTACGGCCTGGGCAGCTACTCCATCCATGTCGTCAACATCGCGATCATCTATGCCCTGTTGGCCGTCGGCATGGGCCTCGCCATGGGCATCTCCGGGCAGATCAACCTCGCCCAGGTCGCGTTCTTCGGCGTCGGCGCGTACACCCTCGCGATCCTGACCACCGACTCCGGATACGGGTTCTGGGCAGCGGCGGTCATCGCCGTACTCGCGACCGTGGCGACCGGCCTGTTCGTCGGCATCCCGGCGCTGCGCATGCAGTCCCACTACCTGGGGATCGTCACGCTCGGCCTGGCACTCGGCTTCATCAACTGGATCACCAACGCCTCGGTCACCGGCGGCGCCGACGGCATCTCCGGAATCCCGCTCGCCACCCTGCCCGGCATCGATCTCTCCAGCGAATACCTCTACTACTACCTGGAGTTGGCGGTCTGCGCGTTCGGCCTCGGCTTCGGGCTCTTCGTCGTCCGTACGTCCCTGGGGCGACGGCTGCGCGCGATGCGCGACGACTCCCTGGCCGCGGGCGCGATGGGCGCGGAGATCCCGCTGCTGCGCATGACCGCGTTCCTGCTCGCCAGCCTGTACGGGGGACTGGCCGGAGTGCTGTACGCGGGCCTCATCCGCTATGTGGCCCCGGAGACCTTCTCCATCGGCAACATGTTCATCCTGCTCGCCATGGTCATCATCGGCGGCCGGCGCTCCCTCGTCGGCTGTCTGGTCGGCGCGGTCGGACTGACCCTGATCCGCGAGTGGCTCTCCGACTTCTCGACGTACGCACAGCTCGGATACGGCGTGGTGGTCGTCCTCATGGTCATCTTCGCACCGACCGGACTCGCCGGAATCCCCACCCGCGTACGGGAGTTCGCGAACCGACGGCGACGCAGCCACACCGAGGACCGCGCCCGGCTGCGCCCCTTCCAGCCGTATGAGGCCATCGAGACGCCAGCCGCCACGAACGAGCCTCTCCTGGAAATCCGGTCCGCCACCAAGGACTTCCGCGGACTGCGCGCCCTGGACGACGTCTCCCTCACGGTCCGGCCCGGCGAGATCCGTGGCATCGTAGGACCCAACGGCTCCGGCAAGACCACCCTGTTCAACGTGATCAGCGGCTTCTACCGGGCCACCTCGGGACAGGTGCGGTTCGGCGGCCGCGCCACCACCACCGCCCGCCCGTACACGCTCTCCCTCCTCGGCGTGGCCCGCACCTTCCAGAACCTGCGTCTGTTCGGCCAGCTGACCGTCCGGGAGAACATCCTCGTCGCGCTCGACCGCACCAGGACCTACACCATCTGGCAGTACGCGGTGTGGCAGCCCGGCGTCGTACGCCGCGAGCGGCAGCTGCGCCGCCAGGCCCAGGAACTCCTGGAACGCTTCGGGCTCACCGACTTCGCCGAGGCCGCCCCCGGTTCCCTGCCCTACGGCATCCAGCGGCGCATCGAGATCGCCCGGGCCATGGCCTCCCGGCCCAGGCTGCTGCTCCTCGACGAACCCGCCGCCGGGCTGAACGGCGAAGAGGTGCAGCAGCTCGCCCGCATCGTGCGCTCCATCCGCGACAGCGGCACCACCGTCGTCCTCATCGAGCACAACATGGGCCTGGTCATGTCGCTGTGCGAGCGCGTCACCGTGCTCTCCAGCGGCGGGGTCATCGCGGAGGGCACGCCCGCCGAGGTGGTCGCCGCTCCCGAGGTGATCGAGGCGTATCTCGGGGACTCCGCGATGGCCGACGTTCCGTTGCCTGAACCGGCCCCACCCCGGGCCTCCACCGCTCCGGCCCAGGCACCTGCCTCGGCCGAGGCACCTGCTTCGAAGGAGGCAACCCGGTGAGGACGATCCCCTTCCGGCGAACGGCCGCCCCCGCGGCCGGTGCCCCGGCCACACTCGCCGTCGACGACCTGTCCGTGCACTACGGCGGGGTCCGCGCGGTCAGTTCGATCAGCTTCAGCGTGGAGCCCGGGGCGTCGGTGGGCATCATCGGCGCCAACGGCGCGGGCAAGACCTCCACCCTCAAAGCCCTCATGGGACTGGTACCGCGCGGCGGCGGAAGCATCA